>CAZRFG010000349.1:0-3832 GCA_964599205.1 uncultured Victivallaceae bacterium | reverse complement strand
CATCCATCCCGAATACGGCTGGAAAGCGGCGTATTTGCTCAACGCGGTGCTGGCGGCGGCGATTGCCCTGACCGTCCGTCCGCTGCGGCGTTATATGGCGCGCAACCGCACCGCGCCCTCGGTTGACGCGACTTTTGACCGTTCCCTCAAGCTCGATGACCAAACTCCGGTGACTTCGGCGCTGCCCGATCTCGCGCCGCTCGGCTGGGTGATGCTGGTGGTGGGAATGTGCGGGATTTCGCTGATCCGTTCGCTTTTTCCGTACAAATCGACGGTGCTGGCAATTTCGATCGCCGACCTCGGGGCGATCACCGCGCTGGTTTATTTCACCCACAGCGGGTTTTCGCTTTTCATGATCCGCAGCCGTCAATGGATGTACCGCCCGCTCTGGCCGGTCTTTTTCTCCTGCTGCGGTCTGGCGGCGATGCTGCTGTTCGGCTTGGGACAGGCGGTCTGGCAGTTTTATCTGGCGGCGTTCCTGATGGGCCTCTTTTCCGGCATGTACGGCTTCTGTTTCGGATTTTTCTCGCTCAGCCATCCGACCCGCAGTGCGCGCTACGTCTCGATCAACGAGGCACTGGTCGGCGCGGTGGGGGTGGCGGCGCCGATTGCGGGGGGATTGCTCGGCAATCTGGTCGGCTTCAACTTGCCTTTCCTCTACTGTGCCGCGCTGGTGCTGCTGCTGATCGGGGTCGAACTGACCGCTTATCATTTGACCCGGAATCAGCGAAAATTCGCGTAATTTCGCTTGTAAATTGCAATTGATCCGGTTATCTTATCGCAAATAAACCGATTGCGTCAAACGATTTTTTTGCGAAGGGGAACGGGAAATGTTTCTGACTGGTTTTGCCGACGAAGCCGGCGCCGATCTGGCCACCCAGATTGAAGCCACCAAACGCCTCAACTGGCGCTGGATCGAAACCCGCAACATCGGCGAAAAGAGCCTCGCCACGCTGACCGACGCCGAATTCGCCGAAGTCGAAGCGCAGCTTGCGGCAAGCGGAATCGGTTTCAACTGCTACGGCAGCCGGATCGCCAACTGGCAGCGCGCGCCGCGCTCGGAAGAGGACTTCCTGGCTTCCAAAAAAGAGCTCCTCGACGCCATCCCCCGGATGCATAAACTCGGCATCAAACTGGTTCGCGCCATGAGCTTCAAGCTGACCGGCGACGAAAAATTCGACTCGCCCGAGCTGGAAAAAATCATCTTCCGCAAAGTCGGCGAACTGGTCAAAATCTGCGCCGACGCCGGAATCGTCTACGGCCACGAGAACTGCATGAACTACGGCGGCCAGTCGCCGGTGCATACGCTGCGGTTGATCGAGAACATCAATTCGCCGAATTTCCGGCTGATTTTCGACACCGGCAACCCGGTCTTCACCTACTGGCGGCTGGGCGCGGAACCCTATCAGCTCCAGGACGCCTGGGAGTTCTACAAGCAGGTCCGCGAATTCATCTGCTACGTCCACATCAAGGACGGCGTCGGCGCCATCGGGCCCGACGGCAAAGTGAGCCAGGTCTTCACCTTCGCCGGCGAGGGCAACGGGCGCGTCCGGGAGATCGTCAGCGATCTCAAAAAGAGCGGCTACGACGGCGGCTTCTCGATCGAGCCCCACATGGCGACGGTCTTTCACGACACCGACAACTCGGCCGACGACGAGGTCAAAAAAGCGCGCAAACTCGAAACCTATGTCGAATACGGCAAACGCTTTGAGAAACTTCTCGCCGAATGCGGTTATCAACTTTGAGAAATTGAGGCGGCGGTATGGATACTCAAGGCGATCCGCGGCAAATCAATCTGACCAATCCTGCCAGGGCGATCACCACCGGGAGCTGGGATTTTGCCGAAATGCCGCCACCGGAGATTGTTTCGGTCCGGGAGGCGGAGCTTGCGCTTGACCCGCGTTTCGCCAAGTGCGGGACCAATTCACTGCGTTATTGCTGGCACGGCGCCGGCAATGCGCTCCGGATCGACCGCGCGCCGGAGCTGCTGGCGGCGCTCAAAAAGTACCCCGGCGGGATTTCCGAGGAGTACATCACCCAGTTTCATCAGCCGGGTTACTACGGCGGACTCAAATTCTGGGTCTACGCCGAAGCGCCGACGCCGGGGGCGGTGCTGGAGGTCGGGTTCGGCAAAACCTTTGATCGGCCCTTCGATTATCTGTTCCGGGTGCCGCTGGTTTTTTCGAGCTGGCAGACGGTGTGGATCCAGCTCGAGGAGGACGCCAAAGTCAATCCGGCGGCCCGCCCCGACGAAGTCGAGGTCATGCAGTTCCGGGTCACCGGCGCGGACGCGGGCGAACTCTGGTTCGACTGGTTCAACTTCGTCCAGGTGGTCGATCCCAAGCGCCACAGCGATCTTGCCGCGCGCTACCGTCATCCGGTGCCGGCGGACGAGAACAGCTGGGAGCTGCTTCGCCATTACGAAGCATTGCAGGCTCATCCGGTTGCGGCGGACGTTCCCGATTGCGACGGCGATTTTGACGACATCATCCGCCGGCTGGAGAGCTTGATCCTGGGTTCGGGCGAGGTGGCGAATCTTCCTGAGCCGTTCCGCGCGGTGACCGCCAAAATTCTCGCCGACGCTCCGGGTGAAGCGGAGCGATTGTTGAAGAAACGCCTTTTCCTCTTCTGCGACGAACACAAGTCGCCGGAATTTGCGCCGATCGCCGAGTTTTCGCTTACCGCCTACGCTCTGGCGCTCGACGCCCGGCTCGATCCCACCGAAGCCAAACGCGAACTCGCGATCCGCTTCCTTGAGCACGTCCGGCGCGAAGGCTTCGCCGCCGGGTCGGCGATGGGCGATGTTTTCTGCATGCTTTTCCTCAACGGCTTCGCGCTGGCGATCTTCCTGATGCGCGCCGAACTGGCGCGGCGGGAAAAACTCGACGAATTCCGCGAACTCCTGCTCTGGTTCTCGATGCTCGGCAATGCGCTTACCGTCAAGCCGGGGGAGGGGGTCAACACCGACTACGTCCGCGCCCTGTCGCTCGGCAAGGTGATCGGAGCGCTGCTGGAAACTCAAGTCGAACGGCGCTGCCGTCGCCTTTCGCTCGCTTCAAGTTTTCTCTCCCACGCCGCCGATTACGCGCCGGGGTACTCCGACACCATCAAGCCGGACGGGTCGCTCTATCACCACCGTTCCGCTTTCCAGAACGCCTACGGCTCCTGCACGGTTTTGATGCTGAGCGAGCTTGCCTGGATGCTCCGGGATACCCGTTTCGCCCTGACGCCGCGCGCTGCCGGGATTCTCCGCGACACCGTGCTGGCCCAGGTCAATATGGCCGCCAAGTACGATCTCCATCCCGGCGCCTGCGGCCGTTTCCCGCTCAACAACCACTATCTCGACGGACAGTTCCTCGTTGCGCTGGCCTATCTCTTTGACGGCTCGGGCGACCCCGAGCTGGGCGGGCTTCTCCACTACCTCTCGGGCCAGAGCGACCCCGCGCCGCTCGCCAATGCGATGCGGCCCGGCATCACCTGGGCCGGCGGGATCGGCATGGCCGAACTCTTCCGGCGCAGCGTCGACGCGTCGCGCCATTTCGCGGAAACTCCGGCCAAACCCGGTTTTTACTCTTTCCCCTACGCCGCGATGGCGGTGCACCGGCGCGGCGAGTGGATGGCCGCGGTGCGCGGCTGGAGCGCCTACATCTGGGACTTTGAGGCGAGCCAGTTCGACGAAAACGTCTATGGCCGCTACCTCGGCTTCGGTTCGCTCTTTCTGGTCACCGGCAAGGATGGCCGCGGCGTCACCGGCTTCGCCGGAAGTCTGCTCGACCTCGCCGGCGACTTCGACTGGTCGGCGCTCCCCGGGGCGACCACCAAGCTCCTGCCG
>CAZRFG010000348.1:0-3837 GCA_964599205.1 uncultured Victivallaceae bacterium | reverse complement strand
CCCGTCCCGAAATCGATCCGGCCAAGTGCAAGGGATGCACCGCGTGCGCCCGCAAGTGTCCGGTCGGTGCGATCACCGGCAAGGTGCGCGAAGTCCATGTCCTCGACGCCGACAAGTGCATCAAGTGCGGAGCCTGCAAAACCGCCTGTAAATTCGACGCCGTCATCGGCCTGTAAATTTGGGAAACAGTACCTATTATGGAAAAAAAGACGCTCAAAATCAACGGTCGCGAGACCGCTTTCACCGATGAACGCAATCTGCTTGAAGTGATTCGCAAGGCGGGGATCGACCTGCCCACCTTCTGCTATCACTCCGAACTCTCGATCTACGGCGCCTGCCGCCTCTGCCTGGTGGAAGTCGCCGGGCGCGGCATTTTCGCCTCCTGTTCGACCGCGCCGGAACCCGGGATGGAGGTCTTGACCGACACCCGTGAAATCCGCAAGATGCGCAAGATCAACGTTGAACTCTTGCTCGCCAACCACAAGCGCGAATGCCCGTCGTGTTCGCGCAGCGCCAATTGCTCGCTCCAGAACATCGCCCGCAAACTCGGCGTCAGCACCATCCGCTACAAGCAGCCGGCCAAGGAAATGCCGCTCGACTGCTCCAGCGTGTCGCTGGTCCGCGATCCCAACAAGTGCGTGCTCTGCGGCGACTGCGTCCGGGTCTGCCGCGAAGTCCAGACGGTCGGCGCGCTCGACTTCACCGGCCGCGGCTCCAGCGCCAAAGTCGAACCCGCCTTTGGCCTCGACCTTGCCGACACCGAGTGCGTCAACTGCGGCCAGTGCGCCGCGGTCTGCCCGACCGGAGCGATCGTCCCCCAACCGGTTTGCGACGAAGTCTGGGCGGCGATCCAGGATCCCAAAAAGACGGTGGTGGTCCAGATCGCTCCGGCGGTCCGGGTCGCGCTCGGCGAATACTTCGGCTTCCCGACCGGCTCCAACGTCAGCCGCCGGATGGTTTCGGCGCTCAAAATGATGGGCTTCGACCACGTCTACGACACCTGTTTCGCCGCCGACATGACTATTTTTGAGGAAGCCACCGAGCTCATCGAGCGGATCGGCGGCGGGGGCAAGATGCCGATGTTCACCAGCTGCTGTCCGGGCTGGGTCAAGTTCGTGGAAACCTTTTACCCTGAATTTTTGCCCAACGTCTCGACCACCCGGTCGCCGCAGCAGATCTTCGGCGCGGTGGCGCGCAAGACGCTTCCCGAAGCCCTCGGCGTCGCGCCGGAAAATCTGGTGGTCGTCTCGGTGATGCCCTGTACCGCCAAGAAGTTCGAAGCGAAGCTCCCCAAGTTCGCGCAGGACGGCCGTCCCGACGTCGACTATGTACTGACCACCATCGAACTCGGCCAGATGATCGAGTCGATGGGGATCGACCTCCAGGCGCTCGACCCCGAAGCCTTTGACATGCCGCTCGGGTTCTCGACCGGCGGCGGGGTGATCTTCGGCGCCACCGGCGGGGTGATGGAGGCGGCTCTTCGCTTCGCGGTTGAGAAGATCAGCGGCAAACCCCTCAAGGATATCGACTTCAAGGAAGTTCGCGGCCTCGCCCCCCGCAAGGAGGCGGTGCTCGACGTCGACGGCAACGTGGTCCGGGTGGCGGTGGTTCACGGCCTCGGCAACGCCCGCGCGCTGATGGAGGACATCAAGAGCGGCAAAACCGAAGTTGATTTCATCGAAGTGATGGCCTGTCCCGGCGGCTGCGTCAGCGGCGGCGGCCAGCCGATCACCGAGCGCGCCGATTTCCGTACCGAGCGCGCCCGCGGCCTCTACGACACCGACAAGGACCGCCAGCTCCAGAAGCCGCAGGACAATTTCTGGGTCGAGGAGTGCTATCGCAAGGCCTTCGGCGGCAAGCCGGGTTCGCACGAGGCGCACCACGACCTCCATACCGGCTATGCCAACCGGAGTCTGCTCTTTGACGTCAGGACGCCGATTCTCCACGGTGCCGGAGAGGGCGAAAAACTGGAAATCACGGTGCCGGTTTCAACCCGCAAGGCCGACTGCACCGGGGTCAAGCTGATCGACGCCGTGGTCGATTTCGTCGAAAAGAACGGCATCGCCGACAAGGTCGCGATCGACGCCGCCTTCCGCAGTCGCGCCGGCGAAGACAATCCGCTGGCGGCGGTGGTGGGTGATGTCGAAATTTCGCACGCCAGCGATTTTGAAAGCACGCTCAAAGCGGTCACCGCGGCGATCGCGGCGGCGCTGAAGTAAGCGAGCCAATTGCAAAAGTCCTTTCGGCCGTCCGAATCGTTAAATTACTTCGGCAATCGGCTCAAGCGTTTATTTGAAGCGCGTCCGGTAGGAGCAGTGCCGGCACAGCTCGGCGACCGCGATCCGGCGGCGGAACCCGTCGCGGATCGCATGCGCCGCCGGGCTGTCGAGGATCGCGGCAAGGCCGGTGTCATGGACGTTGCCGAGGCTGGCCCGCCCTTCGGCATCGAGGCAGCAGATGGTCACCGTGCCGTCGACCAGAATCGCAAACTGGTCGAGCAAGCCGAGGCAGCGCGAATTCGGCATCGCCGGTTCGTCCGGTCCCGGCCAGCGGAAGCGGCGGTCGAAGTGGAGATAGAGTCTTCCCGCAATCCGGCTGCTGGCACGGTTGGCCGGGAGGCTGAATTCGCCAAAATTGCGGCGGATGAGCTCGAGGAGTTCGCGGTTGAACGCCGCTTCGGCGGCTTCGGCGTTGTTCCAGAGCCGGAAATGGAGGTACATCTCCGGCGCTTCGCGCATCGCCCGGCGGACGAATTCGAAAACGGCTTCGCAGTCCTCATGGTCCGCCGCCCGCTCGTGGAGCGAGAAGTTGACCTGGGTGACGCGGTGCTCGATCAGGCTTGCGCCGCGTTCGGCGATGAGGTCGCCGTTGGTGGTGATTTTGACCGGGAGCCGATGCTGTCTGGCGATCGCGAGGAGCTCCGGGAGCTCGGGGTGGAGCAGGGGTTCGCCGAGAACGTGGAAATAGACGCAGTCGGTCAGTCCGGCAAGCTGCGGCGCGAGTCCGGCGAAAAAAGCGGGTGCGACGAACTCCGGCTTGCGCCGGGTGCCGGGACAGAAAGCGCAACTGCGGTTGCAGCAATTGGTGATTTCAAAATAGACTTTGTGGTACGGTTTCATCATTCGGTTACTATAGGCCTGAATCGGAGATTGTGCAAGAATGAAAACGGTTTCAGTCGCGGAAATGGTGGAGCTTGAGCGACGCTCGATGGCGCGCGGCGTCTCCGGCGAAGAGCTGATGGGGCGCGCCGGACGCGAGGCGGCGCGCCTCGCCGAAACGCTGTTTCAACGCTACCGGCATCTGCGCTCGGTGGCGGTGGTCACCGGGGCGGGCAACAACGCCGGCGATGGCTTCGTGGTCGCCGCCGCGCTGAAACTTCCGGTGACCGTCTACGCCGCGGTGCCGCGCTCGAAACTTCGCGGCGACGCCGCGCTCTACGCTTCGCGCCTTCCCGTCAACGTCCCGGTCGTCGAATCGGTGACGCCGCCGGTCTTCCGGCCGGATCAGCTGATCGTCGATGCCTTGCTCGGCACCGGCTGCCGGGGAAGCCTCCGCGAGCCTTTCGCCGATTACATCGCGGCGATCAATGCGTCGGGGGCGCCGGTGCTCTCGCTCGATCTTCCCTCCGGCCTCGACGGCGACAGCGGGGCGATCGATCCGGCGGCGGTGCGCGCCGACTGGACGGTAACTTTCGGCTTTCCCAAAACCGGCCTCTTCCGCCGCGAAGGCCCCCGCCACACCGGCATCCTCAAAGTCGCCGGAATCGGCTTGGTGTCCGGCCTCGACGCCGATCTCTCCGGGCGGTTCGATGCCTTCACCCTTTGCGACGCCCGCAAA
>CAZRFG010000347.1:0-3852 GCA_964599205.1 uncultured Victivallaceae bacterium | reverse complement strand
CTTTTGCGGCTTCATCAATTTCAGGCGATAGATCGAATCTCACAGGGGGTGGGCAATGATGGTTCTTCCGGCATGGCTGATGGGGATGCTGGCGGCGGCTGCGGCGGTCGCCGGTCCGGTCAAGGAAGAGTTGCTGGTGTGGCATGACCCGGCGCGGGACAACCGCGAAGTGCCGGTCAAGGCGTATCGGCCGGAAAAGGTCGATCGACCGCTGCCGATCATCCTCTTTTCGCACGGGCTCGGCGGCTCGCGGGAGGCGGCTCCCTTTCTCGGGCAGGCGTGGGCGGCGGCGGGGTTTATCTGTTTTCACCTTGAGCATGAGGGGAGCAACACCCGCGCGCTGCTGCGGGCCGGGGGGCGGGCGGGGGCGAAGTCGCTCGCTTCCGCGCCCGCCGCGATCGACCGCGTCCGCGACGTCCAATTCGCGATCGACGAACTCACCCGGCTCAACTGCGATCCCAAAAGCGAATTTGCCGGGAAACTTGATTTGAGCCGGATCGGCATCGCCGGACACTCCTTCGGCGCACAGACTTCGATGGCGGTGATCGGCACCCGGTCCTTCGGCCCCGGCGGCACACCCCTTTCCGCCGCCGATCCCCGGATCCAGGCCGCGGTGGTGTTGATCCCGAATGGCGCGCCGTACCGCAATTACGGCGAAAAAGCCTACGACAAGATCACCGTCCCGGTGATGTTCATGACCGGCACCGACGATTATTCGCCGATCAATGAAGCCACCCCGGCGGAGCGGCGGCTGCCGTTTGAACATTGCCGGTATAGCGAGCGTTCGCTGATCACCTTTGCCGGTGGTGACCACATGATCTTCTCCGGACGGAGCAATCGCCCGGCCGACAAGGCGTTTCGCGGCGACGCCGTCTACCATCCGCTGATCGCCGAGCTCTCGCTCCGCTTCTGGCAGGCCTATCTCAAAAACGACCCCGAAGCATTGAAATTCGTCCGCTCGCAAACCGCGATGCGGCAGGCGGTCGGCGACAATGCCGAAGTCGAAGTCGGGGAGAAGCAGAAATGACTGCGTGGAGCCGGCTGGCCGCGGCGGTGTTCGCCGCCTGGGCCTTGAGCTCATCCGCGCTTCCCTACGCGATCAACGGCGACGGCTCCGGCAGCGCGCCGCCCCCGGTCTGGCGCGACAACGGCGACGGCACCGTGAGCGACCCCGTGACCGGCCTGATGTGGGCCCGGGAGCGGGGCGCCCGGGTGGGTTGGGAAGAAGCCTGCCGCAACGCCGCCGCCCGCCGGACGGGCGGCTACTCCGACTGGCGGATGCCGACGATCAAGGAACTCTATTCCCTCATCCTCTTTTCCGGCGTCAACGGCCGCGATTTCCATTCGACGGCGGGGTTCAAGCCCTTTATCGACAGCAAAGTTTTCGGCTTCACCTACGGCAGCGGCGAGGGGAATGAGCGGGTGATCGACGCGCAGGACTGGTCGGCAACCCGCGATGCCGGCGCGACCCGTCCCATGGCCCGGATCTACGGCGTCAACTTCACCGACGGCCGGTTGAAGGCGTATCCCTTGGCCGATCCCCGCGGCGGCGGCGCCAAGAAACTTTTCGTCCGCTACGTCCGCGGCAACCCGGCCTACGGCAAAAATGACTTCAAAGACAACGGCGACGGCAGCGTGACCGACCGCGCCACCGGTTTGGTGTGGGGCAAAAACGACTCCGGCAAAGGCCTCGACCATCCGCAGGCGCTCGCCTGGATTGCCGGTCTCAACCGCCGCAAATATCTCGGATCCGGCGATTGGCGGCTGCCGACCATAAAGGAGTTGCAGAGCCTGGTCGATTACACGCGCTCGCCCGAAGTCACCTCCTCTCCGGCGATCGACCCGGTTTTTTCGTGCACCCGCATCACCAATGAGGCCGGGGATGCCGACTATCCCTGCTACTGGAGCTCGACCATGCTCAAAAACGGGCCCCATGAGGAGCCCTGTTACGTTGCCTTTGGCCGGGCGATGGGACTGATGCATGGCGAATGGGTCGATGTCCACGGTGCCGGAGCGCAGCGGAGCGACCCCGCGAGCGGCGACCCCAAACAGTTTTCCCGCGGCCGCGGCCCGCAGGGCGACGCGGTGCGGATTTACAACTTCGTCCGCCCGGTGCGGCGACCGGCCAAATAAACCGGAAATCGAGGCGGATTTTTTTCTTTTCAAGTCTTGACTTTTTTTGAGCTTCGCGATACATTACCTCAAACCCGTGAGAAATGTGCTCAGGGGGCAGTGGGGGATTGAACATGAATTTTATTGACACCTCCTTTTTTTATTGGGCGATCTTGCTGGTGCCGCTGGCGGTGGCGGTTTTTTACGCCGCCGCGCTGCGCCGCCGCAAATTGATGGCGCGATTGCTGGGGAGCCGGGCCGACGATCCGGCTTTCGCCACCGTTTCGCTCTCCAAGCGCAATATCCGGTTTCTCTTGCTGCTGATCGCTTTGCTGCTGCTGCTGGTCGCCGCCGCCCGGCCGTGGTGGGGGACCAGGGCGATTCCCTACACCGCCAACTCGCGCGATATTCTGGTCCTTTTTGACGTCTCCAAGAGCATGCTGGCGACCGATGTCGCGCCGTCGCGGCTCAAGCACGCGCAGTATCTCCTGAGTGAACTTATTCGCAACAACCGGGGCGACCGCTTCGGCCTGGTCGCTTTTGCCGGCGACGCCTTTCTCGAGTGCCCGCTGACCGGGGACAAGACCAGTCTGATGCAGTACGTCGACGAGCTCAGCCCGGAAACGGTGCCGCTGGGCGGGACCAATCTCGAGCGCGCGCTCAACGTCGCCGCGGCGGCGTTTGAGGCGGCGGAGGGCAATTTCCGGGCGGTGGTGCTGATCACCGACGGCGACGAGCTCGACGGCAACAGCCGCCAGGCGGTCGAGGAGCTGAAGAAAAAACACATTCCGCTGTTGGTGATCGGCCTCGGCGACCCGGCCGTGCCGGCGCTGGTGCCGGAGCCGGACGGCTCGTTCAAGCGCGACGCCAGAGGCGAATTGGTCAAGACCAAACTTGCCGAAAATGAGCTCCGCGAACTCGCTTTGAGCACCGGCGGCATGTACGTCCGGAGCACCGCGGGGGATTCCGGGCTCAGCGCGCTGGAGAGCCGGATCAAGAGCCTGATTCCGGCCGAGACTTCGGGCGGCATGCGGAGCGTGCCGATCGAGCGCTTCACCGGATTCCTGGCGGCGGCGCTGGTGCTGCTCTTGGGTTTCTTCCTGATTTCCGAGCGGCGGCTGGCGGCGGTGCTGTTGCTCTTTTGCGCCCTCGCGGCGCAAGCCGAGCCGTTGCCCAAAGAGCCGCCGGCCAAAGACGCCAAAATGGCCAAGCCGGCCGTGCCGCCGTTGCAAAAGGCGGAGGAACTCTACAATCAGGCGCTGGAGCTCCAAATGCAGTCCAAGCCCGAGGCCACCGCCAATTACGAACAGGCGATTCAGCTCGCCGCCGAACGCCCGGAGGTGCGCGCCCGGAGTTTCTTCAACCTCGGCGCCGACTCCCACCGTCAGCTCCGCGAAAAGATTGCCAAGTCGCTCGAAGCGCTTCGCGGCCAGCAGCTCGACGGCGCCAAGCGCGAACTCGAGAGCGCCAAGCCCCTGATCGACGCCTCGCTCGGTCTTTACCGCGAAGCCCTCGCCCAGAATGCCGCCGCTGCGATCAACCCCGGCGGCAACTTGCAGAAACTGATCGACGACCGCGCCAAGGTTGAAGAGCTGCTGAAGAAAATTGAAGAGCTCAAGAAACAGCAGCAGCAGACCCAGCAGCAGACCCAGCAGGCCAAAGACCAGAATCAGAAAGAACAGAACAAGCAGGACCAGCAGCAAAAGCAGGACCAGCAACAGAAGCAGGACCAGAATAAGC
>CAZRFG010000346.1:0-3853 GCA_964599205.1 uncultured Victivallaceae bacterium | reverse complement strand
CGGCTTGCGCGCCCCGAGTTTGGGAATCACGCCCCCCGAGCCGAGAGAGCGTCAGCGACCGGCTCGGAGTCCCGAGGCCGACGGTCGGCCTACTTCACTTCCAGTGTCAAACTCCCGTCCGCCAGCGCGGCTTGCAGCTCGTCGCCCGGCTTCGCCTCCGCCGCCGACGTCAGCACCGCGCCCGCTTTGGTCAAAATCGCATACCCGCGCTCCAGTTGCCGCCGCGGATTCAATATCTCCAAGCGCCCCGCCAAGCCATCCAGCTTGGTCTGCTGCGCCAACCCAAACTTCTCCAGATAATGCCCCATCCGGATCTCCAGCTCGTCCAGCTCCTGCGAACGCATCGCCAGCAAGTGCGCCGGCTCCTGCAGCACCGATGAACTTGCCAGCTGATTCAACTTTGAGCGCGCCGCCATCAGCCGGTAATCCAAGGTCGAATTCAACATCCGCCCCAGCTCGCTCAAGCGGTTCTGAAACTCCTCGCGCCGCCCGATCACCAGCTCCGCCGCCGCCGACGGCGTCGGCGCCCGCAAGTCCGCCACAAAGTCGGCGATGGTAAAATCAATCTCGTGCCCCACCGCACTGATCACCGGAATCCGGCTCGCCGCGATCGCTCGCGCCAGCACTTCCTCATTGAACGGCCACAAATCCTCCATGCTGCCGCCGCCCCGGGTCACCACGATCACGTCGACCGCGTTGGTCCGGTTGAAAAATTCCACCCCGCGCGCCACTTCGGCCGCCGCTCCCGCCCCCTGGACCTGCGCCGGATAAATCGCAATATGCAAATTCGGGAACCGCCGGTTGACGATCTGGAGAAAGTCCCGGATCGCCGCTCCGGTCGGACTGGTCACCACTCCGATCGACCGCGGCAGCGCCGGAATCGGCTTGCGCCGGGCGGGATCGAAAAGGCCCTCGGCTTCGAGCTTCTTTTTGAGCTCTTCGAAACGGCGCTGGAGGTCGCCCAGCCCGGCCAGCCGGATGCTCCGGATCGAGAACTGATATTCGCCGCGGACTTCGTACACCGTCAGCCGGCCGTGGACTTCGACCAGCGCGCCGTTGGCGAGATTGAGCTCGGTCACCATTTTGGCCCCGTTGAAGAACGTGGCGCGGATCTGGGTTTTGTCATCCTTGAGCGAGAGATAGACATGGCCGGAGCGGTGGACGACGAGGTTGCTCACTTCGCCCCGCAGCCAGAACGGCAGCAGGCTGTTCTCGACCAAGTCCCGCACCGCCGCATTGGCGTCGGAAACACTCCAGATCAGATGGTCGCCGCTTCGCTCCATCAGCCGATCCTTTCGAAAATCAGAATGAAAATCTTGGTCAGCAAACTCGCCACCACCCGGCCGACCAGAAAGAGGTATTCGATGAAGAAAAACGCCAGCATCAGCACGACGAAAACCGCCCCTTTGACGAATTCCGAGGTGTTGAGCTGCCGGAAGCGGGGGAAGAGCCCGGAGAAGACGTTCCAGCCGTCGAATCCCGGCACCGGCAGCAGATTGAAGATGAACAGCACCACATTGATCACCGAGCCGCGCCAGAGCATGTTGGCCGAGAACTCCAGCTGTTCGCTTTCCTTGCCGAAAGCCACCAGCGCCGCCGTCAGCATCGCGAAAACCGCCACCAGGATTAAATTGGCCGCCGGGCCGGCGAATGAGACCAGCACGTCGCTGTAGCGCCGCCGGAAGTTGTGCGGATTGACCGGCACCTGCCCCCAGGCGATGCCGACGATGGCGAACATGAAAAGTGAAACCAAGCCCATCTGCTTCAATGGATTGAGGGTCAGATGCCCGGCGTCGGCGGCGGTCGGGTCGCCTTCGCGCAACGCCACCCAGGCGTGACAGAATTCGTGAAAGGAGATTGAGAACATCACCAGGAGCGCCATCGCGAAGAAGTAGGAGGGATCGGTGAACAGATGGTTGATAAACAGATTCATAAAACTCCGAAAAAGCTGAAAAATGAGCGAAAAAGTACTATAAAGTTAGTTTGGCAAGTGCAAAATTCAAATAAAAAAGCGAAAAAACGGCTTGAAAAGTATTTCACGCGGCATATATTGCATTAGGGGCAATGTGTGAGAATCAGGTAATTTGGACGGAGAATGCGCCATGTCGTATTTCAACAATAAAATCGAAAAACGTACCTTTACCATGGTCGAGCTGCTCGCCGTGATGGTCTTGATGCTCGTTGTCGCCGGTATCGGAATCGGCGCTTACAGCTACGGGATGACCAAGCTGAAGGAAAACCGGACCCGCACCACCATCGCCCAGGTTGAGGGTGCGCTCGAATCGCTCAAGGCGAAGTACGGCTATTACCCGGCCACACCCACCAATGGCAGCGGCACCACCGATTACCGGTTCTATCTCGATTTGAACGTCAACCACAGCGGCTTCTCCGGCAGCTACAAGACCGACGAGCCTTCCGGCACCGCGGTTTATCCGCAGGAGTATATGGAGCATTACCGCAATGTGGTCGATTACGAAAAGCTCAAGAAGAAAGCCAAGCGCTTCGGCTCCAGCAACTACAGCGTGGTGGTCGACGGCTGGGGACAGCCGCTCTATTATCGTTGCCCCGGCTTGCACAATCCCGCCTCCTACGATCTCTACTCCGCCGGCGCCGATGGCAAGGTGGGAACCACCAATGACAATTTATGGAATGCAAGTTATTCGCTTGGCGTGCTGGAAAACAGTCCGGTCGCATGCAATAGCAAACTTGCTGACGATATCGCCAACTTTTGATGGGAAAACATACTTTTTGAGGTTATGGTCATGAACAAGCATCGTTTTACTCTAGTTGAACTCCTGGTGGTGATTGCGATCATCGCCATCCTTGCCGGGTTGGCCATTCCCGCCGTCAGCAAGTCGGTGGAAAAAGCCCGGATCACCCAGGCCAAAGCGGATATCGCCCATCTCTTGACCGCGATCAAATCTTACGAATCCACTTACAGTGTTCTGCCGGTGGAATATGTATCCAGCAGTTCTTTTACGGCCCCCGATAACGCACCAGCCGTCTGGAACGATTATCGCGACAGCAATCTCGATGTCAAGAACAGCACTGCCAACTCCAAAGCCTACGATATTTTTGTCCAGTTCATGTCCAAGGCCAACATTTCCAACGACAAGGCCACCGATGAAGTCGATCGCGGCACCGGTTCCTCCGCGGTTGCCGCCAATATCCGCAACATCACTTTTCTCGATCCGCCGCAGAAGTTCGCCAAGAATGGGTTCGTCGACCCCTGGGGCACCCGTTACGCGATCATCTGGAACAGTAAATACAATCCGCTCGGGGTGGAATTCGACACCTGGACCGCGGCCAACAAGTCGGCCCTGCGCGGCAGCGCTTTTGTTTACTCCTTTGGCCCCAACCGTACCGATAACAAAGGGCGCAACGTTCCCAACGGCGGAGCCCCCAAAACGGACGATATCAACAGCTGGGACGGCAATTGACCATGATTCGCTCACGGGTACCATCAAGGCGTGATTTCACGCTGGTTGAGTTGCTGGTCGCCATCGGAATCATCGGCATCCTGGTGGCGATCGGGATTCCGTCTTTTCAGAAGTTGACCAGCGGCAACCGCCTGTCCCATACGGCGTCGATGATTCGCGGCATGTCCGAGCAGGCGCAGTCGATGGCCTTGACCCACCGCCGTTATGTGGCGCTGCTGATCGATGACAAGGGCGAGCTCTACGGAGGCCGCGATCAGGCGGTCTGGGTTTGTTTTGTCAAAAATTACAATGATTCGACCGGTAATGCCGATTATGAGGAGCCCATCGCCGGGGTCAACTGGCGGAGATTCCCGGACGGAGTGGTTCTGGCGGATGCCAATACCACCTCGAGTTTGTCGCCGCGCAATTCATTG
>CAZRFG010000345.1:1638-3863 GCA_964599205.1 uncultured Victivallaceae bacterium | reverse complement strand
AGGGCCAGGCGAAAATATGCAAATAGAGCCGGTTGGCGGCGGGATTGTAGGTGTAGCGGCAGTCGGACGGAGCCTTGAACTTGGCCGGGGCCGCGCCGCAACCGTAGATTGAGCGCTGATTGTACTTCATCCACTCGGCGTAGCCCTCCAGCCGGTCGAGGGCGCGGCTGTCAAGGTAGCCGCGCGCGGTGGGGCCGACGTTCATCAGCAAATTGCCGCCGCGGCTGACGTGGTTGACCAGCATTTCGATGCACATTTTGCGGCTCTTCCAGGTCTGTTCGTCGCGGTGGTAGCCCCACGAACCGGAGAGGGTCTGGCAGCCTTCCCAGACCAGCGGCTTGCCCGCTTCGTCGACCGGCGCGGTGTCCGGCGTGATCTGCTCGGGGGTGACGATGTCGCCCGAACCAGGGAGGTCGAGCCGGTTGTCGACGATCACACCGGGCTGGAGTTTGCGCACCAGCTTAATCAATTTTTCCGATTCCCAGTCGTCGCGGCCCTTGCCGTCTTCGCCGGGATAGGAGAAGTCGAACCACAGCACGTCGACCTTGCCGTAATTGGTCAGCAGCTCGGTCACCTGGTCGCGCATGTATTTGGCGTAACGCTTCATATTGCGCCCGACATTGAGCTTGGCGCGGTCGGGGGCGTTGCGGAGCGGATGGACGCGGTCGATGGTGAAATCGGGATGGTGCCAGTCGATCAGCGAGTAGTAGAAGCCGACCTTCAAACCTTCGGCGCGAAAAGCGTCGACCACTTCGCGGAGAAGATCGCGGCCGGCCGGGGTGTTGGTAACTTTGTAATCGGTGTACTTGGAGTCCCAGAGACAGAAGCCCTCGTGATGCTTGGTGGTGATGACGAAGTATTTCATCCCCGCCGCCTTGGCGGCGCGGGCCCACTCGGCGGGGCGGAAGAGGTCGGGGTTGAACAGTTCGAAGTAAATCCGGTAGTCAGCGTCGTTGATCTCTTCGTAATTCCGGACCCACTCGTGGCGGGCGGGCATCGCATAAAGCCCCCAGTGGATGAACATCCCGAACCGGTCATGCATGAACCAGCCGGTGTCGCCGTTGCCGTATTTTCCCATCGCACGCCTCCTGAAAATTGAGTTGCATTTTCCGCTTGTTGCGGCTATGGTAAAAGATAAAGCCGCGACTATGAATTTTCCAGCAATTTCCTATGAATAATCAGGTGATCTTTATGAACAATTTCACCATCGAGACACCGCCGTTGGTACTCGAACTGGTCAACCGGGTGCCGCTCTGGCGGAACTGGCGGAACTGCCGGCTGGCCGGCCACCACTGGCGGCTTTATCTCCACGACGCGCCCGGCGCCGGGGTCTGGCTCAATGACCGCAAAATGCCGCTTCTCCCCGGCCGCTGCTATCTCCTGCCGCCCGACTGCAATCTGCGAACATGGTGCGATCATGCGGCGGTCAACCAGCTTTATCTTCACTTCGAAGTCGGCGAGTCGAACGGCAGTCCGCAGCATCTCTGCAATGAACTCGCACCCTCGCCTTTCCTCGACGCGCTGGCGGCGCGGATTTTCGCCGGGCCCGAGGTCGACCGGGTGGCGGCGCTGGCGCTGGCAGCGGCGGCTTTTTCCCAGCTTCCGCCGGAAGCGCGGCCGCGGCGGGACAGCGCCCCGGAACTGACGAGTCTGGTCAATTTGATGCGAACCGGACTCGCCGCCGAGCTTGACCTCGACGCCTTCTGCCGCCGCCTCGGAATTTCGGTCAACACCCTGATCCGCCGCTTCCGGGCGGCGTACGGCAGCACGCCCTGTCACTACCTCACCACCATGCGCTACAGCCGAGCGGCGCAACTGCTCGAGGAAAACCGGTTGTCGATCGATGAAATCTGCGACCAAATCGGGGTCAAAGACCGCTTTCACTTCTCGCGGATGTTCCGCCAGCGCTACGGCTTGCCGCCGGGTCGCTTCCGGGCCGCCCGGCTGCCGGTCAAATGACCGCCAACGCTTTTTTCACTTGTCGAGCTTGAAAACCCCTTTGGGGAAAACACAGTTGCGAGTCTCGATGCGATTGCAGTTGACGGTCATCAGATCGTGCTGCCAGGCGCTGTGCCCGGTCTGCCAGCGAATGCGGACTTGGTCGAAGCCGATGTCGCTAACGTTCTCAAGGAAAAACGCCGCCGGGGGCGAGTTGCGGGTGCCCTCGAAATAGTCGTCGCAGACGATCACTTTTTCGCCGCCGTAGTAATCGAACACCACATCCG
>CAZRFG010000345.1:0-1538 GCA_964599205.1 uncultured Victivallaceae bacterium | reverse complement strand
ATGATGCAGTCGCTCACCGTGACGAAGCGGCAGCAGTCGAGGTCGATGCCGTCGCCGTTGCGGGTATGGGGATGGTTGTGAATCCGGACGCCGCGGATCAGCACCTCTTCGCAGCCGTGGAGGAAACAGGTCCAGTAGGTCGCGTTGACCAGCTCGACGTCGAAAATCGAGACGCCGGTGCATTCGCACAAATAGACCATCTGGCCCGGCCGCCACTCGATCGGAGTGCTCCAGATTTTGTCGTGTTCCTCCTGGACTGGGTAAATCTTTTCGCGATTGCCGTCGATCCGGCCGCCGCCGCGGATGACCACGTTCTCAAGTTCGACGCCGACGATCAGGTGCGCCCCCGAAACGTGCTCCTGGCGGAACACCCGGTTCTGGGGACAGAAATCATCGGCGTTGTAGTCGGCGCGATCGGGGCTGCCGAGGATCACCGCCCCCGGCGAAAGCTCGAGCCCGCCATGGGAACGCAGATACAAGGTGCCGCTGAGGTAGACTCCGGGCGGGAAGTACGCCATTCCGCCGGCGTCGATCGCCCGCTGGATGGCGGCGGTGTCTTTGGTCACGCCGTCGCCGGCGGCCCCGAAATCGCGGACATTGTTCACAGTTTTCCCAATCGTTTCAAGGTGTGTTGCACCGTCGAGGGCCGTTCGCGCTCGGGCGGCATCGCCGCAATCTCTTCGATCGAGCGAAAGAGCTCGTGCGCGGCCTCGCGGTATTCAAGGGAACTCAACTCCGCCACCAGCCGGATCGCGCGGTCGATCAGTTTCTTGTTGGAAACCGCGACGAAGCTCATCCAGTTGCCGGCCACCCGGCCGAGCCGGACCATGGTCCCGGTGGAGATGGTGTTGAGCACGAGTTTGATCGCCAGATGCTCCCAGAGCCGGAGCAGCGCCGGCTCGACCGCGAGCGGAATGGCGTCGCCGCCGACCGCGAGCGTCCGCCGCTGCGCCGCGTCTTTGGCGGCGGCCCGGTAAGCCGCCTCCAGTTCCGGCGCGGGCCGCTGCCAGCCGAAGAGCACCGCCGCGTCGTGTCCGGTCGCGAAACGCTCCGGCAGAGGTTCGTTGCCGAGCGGGAATTTGTAGAGCTCGGCGCAACTGATCGCGGGGGGATTGGCAAGCACTTTGGCGGGGGCGTTCATCGCGCGGTAGTCGGCGAGCGTCCACTCGATGCAGCGCGGTTCATGGCCGAGCGCGCGCAGCATGGTCCCGGCGCAGTCGGCCAGCGGATTGCGGGCGAGCGCCCACGGCGCGGGGGAAACGGCGTCGTCGAGCTTGCGGAAGGGCGGCAGCATAAAGGTCGGACTGCGCTCGGTGGTGTCGGTGAAGATGTCGAGCATGAAGTCGTCGGCAAAGTAGGTGACCCGGCCGCCCTTGCGATAGATTTCGGTCTCGAAATCGATGTAGTCTGCCATCCCCTTGACCGCCGCGTCGCTCTCGAGCTGGTCGAGGAGCCCGGCGAAACCGGCGGCGAAATCGATTTTGCCGTCTTTCTGGAGAAGTTTTTGCAAAGCGACTTCGAGTGCGGCCGAGGCGATC
>CAZRFG010000344.1:0-3875 GCA_964599205.1 uncultured Victivallaceae bacterium | reverse complement strand
GTCGGCGATCCCGCGCCGGCCGACCTGACCGTTGCAGGGGCGTCAAATTTGAATGGAATTGAACTCATCGAAAGCGCGGCGATCGCCGAAGCGCTGCGGGAAGTCGATTTCAGCCGGGTCACCAGCAGTGAGTTGCGCAAACGTATCGGTCACGCCGAGTGGTTCGTGGTTTTTGACCCCGCGCGCCGGGTGATTGTCTTCGACGCCCGCCGGGGCTGTCGGCTGGCGGATTTCGGCTATCGCGACACCGCCGCCGCCACCGCCGACTATGCGACCGCGACGCTGGCGCGGCTGCTGGCTTCGACGGAGCCGTCGCGGCAACTTCCAGCGCTCGGCATCGCCATCGTCAACGATCTTGGCGTTCCCCGGCGGCTCAAGTCCGGCGTCGCCGCTTTCGTCGCCGCGCTGGAGGCGAAGCTGGCAGCTTCGCCCGAGCTGATTTTTCTCGAACGCAGCAATCTCGGCGCGGTCAATAACGAGCGGGAGTTGAGCGACGCGCGTTTCCCCCTCGACCCCGCGACACTGCTGCTCCGGCTTGATTTCGAGCCGGGCAGCGAGGCCGGAATTGTGGTCGGCACCGCCAAAATCACCAATCGCTCCGGCCAGATCGGGGAAGTCATCCGCGAAGAAAATATTTTGGCCGATGCGGCGGTGCCGGGGCGTTTCGCCGGGGCTATTGCGGCCGCGGTCTGCCGGGTCACCGCCAAGCCGCCGCGGCCGATTCCCTCGCAGGTACCGCCGCCGGACGGCAAAATTGTGCCGTTCCCGCCCGGCTGGATTTCGAATCAGGAAAGCCGGGCCTTTGTCGCTGCCGCCAAAGCTTATGAGAAGAAACGGGAGACGGCCAAAGCGCTGGAGTCGATCGAGGCGGCGATGGCTTTGCTGCCGGAGGCCGAAAAAGCGAAGCTCGAACCGGTGCGAAAGCGTTTGTACCGCAAAAATGTCGCGGAATCGTGGAATCGCGCGCAGGAGCGCAAACGGTTGATCGATTCGATTCGCCGCGACTTTTTCGGGCTGAATCTGGAACCCCTGCTGGCGAAGTACGAAGAATTTCAAAAGCGGCGGTATGCCTCCGATCCCGATGTCGAAGCCTGCGTCGAACTTACCCGCCGCCTGGTCAGCGATCCGGCGGGCGCGCTTTCGCCGCCGGAAAAGGCCCTCCAGCGGGCATGGCTGGCCGAGGGCCCCAAAAAGAGGGAAATCATCGAACGCGAGGTCGACGAGGCGATCCGTCTCGCGCCCGACAATCAGCTGTGGCGCGGCATCCGGTGGCGGCTGTCGGGCGGCAAATACGCCGGTCGGTTCATTACTCCCGCCGAGCTCAAGTCGACAATCGCTTATCTTGAACAGTACCGGTTGCCGGACAAGGTGGACTGGGAGTTTGACTTTCCCCGCCTTCCCGATCCGCGGTTGGGCCATTCCGGCGGCAAGGCCCAGGAGCGGTGCAGCGATCCCAAATTGCTGGCCGACGGCAAAATCGTCGCCCGGATGTTGCGCGAATTCCGGCGAAAACAGCTTCCCCGCACTCCGTCCGCATCGATCTACGAGGCTTGCGACCGGTTGGAGACGATTCAAAAAGCGTATTTCGACCGGCGCTGCTATTTCGACTACGACGAATTCCGAGACGAAGCACCGGAGGGGATCGCGCTGATGCTCGAAACGTTCGCCGGGTGCAAGGAGGGCGAGGCCGATCTGGAGTGGTGGGAATTCAATTCCATCGATCAAAAAATCATGCTTATGATGTGCGACTACGCCGTTCTCAGGGAGAACCGAGAGGCGTGTTATCGCCATATCGATGCCGCATTGCGTTCGAAATTCGTCGCCGCGCAAGCGGCCGGATTGTTCTGGCAGATGCTGGAGCACATCGAGAACAATCCCCAAATGACCGATGAGGAAATGCTTGACTTGATGGAGGATTATTACCGGAGTTGCCGGTTTCTCGCCAAAGGGGTGGTCAAGTTGCAGAATGAGCGCAATCTCTTTCCTCCCCAGTATCCCTTTGAGGCCTTGCCCGGCCGCGATCTCAGGGCGCTTTTTCGCAAGGCCGGCGAGCGTGCCCGGCAGACCGATGGCGCTCAGACCAACCGCTCGACCCCGTGAAGCAACCGGAGCGGGCCGTCACCGCCGCAGCGGATCAGGTCGATCCGCCCCAGCAGCCGCCGCAGGCGGGCGCGTTCGCCGGGGGGGATGGCAAGTCCCCCCGCGCTGAGCACGGTAAGCCAGCTCCCGAGCCGGCGCAATAGCGAATTAGGGACTTTGTAGGCGTCGGGATAGACTGGATTGAAGTAGAATTTGCCGCCGGTTGCCGAGGTCGAACCGTCCGGGGCGACGCTGCCGTTCTGAAGCACAAAGGGCCGGAAGCGCCAGTTTTCGTTGAGCGTCTCCCATTCGCCCGGATACGCCTCGGCCTCGGCCAGCGTTTCGCCGAAGCGGAGTCGGGCAAACGCGGCGATGCGTTCAAGAATCCGCCGCAGTTCCGCCTCGTATTCCGGGAAGAAGCCGCATTCAAACAGCAAACGCACCGAGAATTGCAGTTGCACCGTGGGGAGATCCCACCAGGTATCCTGGTTGTCCATCGCCGCGGTCCGGGCCACCCCCTCGGCCATCAGCGAGCGGGCGGCGGCCAGATCCTCCGGCGCCCCGGTCGCCTCAAAGGCGGCGGCGTAGACCATCGGGAGCCGCAGCATTTCGTGCGCCTGGCAATCCCACAGCTGCGACACCAGCCCCCGCTTGCCGTCAAGCCGGAGGAGGTCGTAATGATTGGCGGGAGTGACGAATTTCCGGCAGTCGGCTGCCGCCGCCTGGAGGAGGGACGCGCACTCCCGGCGCAAGTCGCCGTCCGCCCCGGCGGAGTGGAGCTGCCGCCACAGCCCGTAGACCGCCAGCGTCAACTGGTCGCGCGAGGTATTGCTGTAGGTCAGACCCGGCGCGCGTGGCGAGATGCCGCGGGCGAAAAAGCCGACCCGGCCGTGGACGGTCGCCACTTGGTGCAATCCCGCAACCAGCGCGGCGGCGAAATCGCGGTCGCGGCCGAGCCCGGTATCGAGCATCAGTCCGGCGTTGAGGGTGCAATCCTCCATCCCGGTGCCCCAGCCGCAGGGATTCGGCGAGTCGGCGGAGACTTCGTCGGAGCAGGGGAGGTGGTCGAAGCGGTGCGCATGGTCGCGTGAAGTCTGATAATCGTAAATAAGCCCGGTTTCCGGGGAGAACAGCTTTTCCCGGACGTAGCGGTGCAAGGCGGCGATGACGAGTTCCATGATATCCTCCCTTTTTTATCAAAAATACTTCCGGAATATTTGCCTTGCAACCATCACAATGCTATTTTTTATCGTTGAAAATGACTGGAATATTTGCGAAAGGACCATTGATGTTACCATTGAGCTCAAACCCCGCCGCCGCCGATGCCGCCGACCGGCCCGGCCGCCGCAAGGCCAGCCGTCTCTGCTATTTCAATTCGGCCGGGCTGGAGCACGAACTTCTCTATTGCAACGCCCTCTTTGATGTTCACTGGCTGGCGCTGGCCGAATACCGGCACGACCGGCTCGATTGGATGGGGATCGAATACGTCCGCGAGGGCGCGCTGGCGGCGCGTGCGGAAAGTCGCGAATACCGGGTGCTCCCGGGGGAGATTTTCCTCGCCCACCCCGGCGTCGCGGGGGAGATCCGGCCCGGCCCCGAGGGGTTCGCGGTCAAAACTTCGCTGCTGCTCCACGGCCCGCTGCTGAAGGAATATCTGCGTCTCGGCGGCCTCGACCGGGTCGAACACCTGAGCGGGATCGACCGGCCCCGCTTTGAACTCTTGCTGACACAACTGCGGCAGCTTTCGCGTGCTACGGTCGCCGCAACTCGGCGCGAAAACGGGGTGCTCGCCTACC
>CAZRFG010000343.1:0-3904 GCA_964599205.1 uncultured Victivallaceae bacterium | reverse complement strand
TCACCTCCAAACTCTCGCCGAAACTCCTCGGCGCGGTGGCGGTAGCGGCGTACAGCTACATGGCGCTGGTGCCGATCATCCAGCCGCCGATCATGAAGTTCTGCACCAACGCCGAAGAGCGCAAAATCAAAATGAAGCAGCTCCGTCCGGTCTCCAAGCTGGAAAAGATCTGCTTCCCGCTGCTCATCACGCTGCTCTGCGCCATGCTGCTGCCGGATGCCGCGCCGCTGATCGGGATGCTGATGATGGGCAATCTGATGCGCGAAAGCGGCGTGGTCGAACGCCTCAACCAGACCGCCCAGAACGCGTTGATCAACATCGTCACCATCTTCCTCGGGCTGGCGGTCGGTTCGAAGCTCTCGGCGGATCAGTTCCTGAGCCTCCAGACCCTCGGCATCCTGGTGCTGGGCGCGGTGGCGTTCAGTATCGGCACCGCCGGCGGAGTGGTCTTCGCCAAGATCATGAATCTCTTCCTCAAGGAAAAGATCAATCCGCTGATCGGCGCGGCCGGGGTTTCCGCGGTGCCGATGTCGGCCCGGGTGGTGAACAAGGTCGGACTCGAGTCCGACAAACATAACTTCCTGCTGATGCATGCGATGGGCCCGAACGTCTCCGGCGTGATCGGTTCCGCCGTAGCCGCCGGGGTGCTGCTCAAAATGTTGAGCGGACTCTGAGGCAGGACTGAATATTGCCGCGAATCCGGTCGGATTCGCGGCTTTTTTGATGAAAAGAGAGTTGGACGTCGAATGGGCTATTTCAAACAAAAATTCCGCTCGGTGAAGAAGCTGCCGGACTGGCTCTACTGGCTGCCGGCGCGACTGATGATGCTGATGGTCAAATGCTGCTACCGGGTCGAGATGATCGACCCCGGCGGCCGGATCAAAGAGGGCGGCATCGGCGTCACCTGGCACAACCGTCTGCTCTTTTTCGCCGCGGTCTTCCCGCCCGAAGTGCGGCGCAAGACCTACGGAGTGATCAGCGCCTCACGCGACGGCCAATACATCGCCGACTTGATCAAGCAGTTCGGCGTCGGCAACCTTCGCGGCTCCTCGTCGCGCGGCGGGGCCAATGCGCTGCGCGAAGCGGTCGCGGTGGTCAAAGAGGGCTGCAACGTGGTTTTCACCTGCGACGGCCCGCGCGGCCCGCGCTATAAACTGAAACCGGGTCCGGTGCTGCTGGCCAGCCGGATGGGGGCGCGGGTGATTCCGATCAGCGTCAACGCGTCAAGCTACTGGTCGCTCAAAAGCTGGGACGGCTTCCAGATCCCCAAGCCCGGCGCCAAACTGACCGTGCTGGTCAGCGACGGGCTGCTGATTCCCCAGGATCTCGACGATGACGACATCGAAGCGTGGCGGCAAAAAATCGAGGATGAACTCAACCGGATCACCAGGGATTGACCATGAAAATTCTGCGATTGGACAGTTTGGGGGGCGCTTCCGGCGATATGCTGCTGGGAGTGCTGATCGGGCTCGGCGCGAAGCGCGAGGAATTGGAAGCCGAACTCCGAAGCGTGCTGCCGGATCACTTTCACCTGACCGTCGACGAGGTGACGATTGGCGGCATCGCCGGCATCCGGGCCGGGGTCGATCTCCATGATCACGGCGACGGCCATGACCACGGCCATACCCACGGCGACGATCAGCAGCACGGCGCTCACGATCATCACCACCGGTCAATGGCCGATATCCGCGCCATGATCGAACAATCGGCGCTGCCGGACGCGGCCAAGGCGATGGCGATCGCGATTTTCACCTTGCTCGCCCGCGCCGAGGGCCGGGTACACGGCGTCCCCGCCGACGAAGTCCATTTCCATGAAGTCGGCGCGGCCGATTCGATCATCGACATCGCCGGTTGCGCGCTGGCCTTTTACCGGCTCGGCATCGACGCCGTATCGCTTTCGGCGATTCCGACCGGCAGCGGCACCTTGCGCTGCGAACACGGCATTCTGCCGATTCCGGCCCCGGCGACCGCCGAGTTGTTGAAGAGTTCCGGGCTCAAAATCGCGCCTTCCTTCGAGCCCTTTGAACTCCTCACCCCGACCGGCGCGGCGGTGCTCGCCGCCTGGCCCAAGGCGGAAGTTCCGGCCGGGGCGCAGATCACCGCGGTGGTCAATTCCTTCGGCAAAAGGACCTTGCGCCACACCCCCAATCTGCTTCGCGCGATGCTCTTTGAGACCGCTGCCGCCACCTCGGAAACGGAGGACGAAGTCTGCCGCCTGGAGTGTGAAATCGACGACGCCACCGGTGAAGTCCTCGGCGCCGCCTGCCAGCTGCTGATGGCCGCGGGTGCGCTCGACGTCACCACCGAGGCGGTGATGATGAAAAAGCAGCGGCCGGGCGTGCGCTTGGCCGTGCTCTGCCGGATTGCCGACCGGGAACGCATCGCGGAACTGATCTTCCGCCACACCACCACCTTTGGCCTCCGCGAGTCGCTCCTTCGCCGCCGGACGCTGGCGCGGCATTTCGAGGAGGTCGAGACTCCCTACGGCAAAATCCGGGTCAAAGTGGGCTCGCTCGGCTCCGAAGTGATCCGCCGCACCCCCGAATTCGAAGACTGCCGCCGCGCCGCCGAACAACACGGCGTCCCGGTCGCCGTCGTGCTTGCCGCGGCCCGATAGCCGGCGTTTGCATCCGCCGGCGGCAGCCCAACCGGCAAAAAAAACAACGGCAAAAATTTGCCGTTGCTTCCGTCCGAAAATACGCCCGGGCCGGGGAGATTTTGAAAGGGCGTCCGGATCATGGAATCAGAGACGTGTGAGATACGCCGCACCGTCCGGCGGCTCCAATTCGAATTCAAGACGATAGCCGCCGGCGGTTTCCGAAGTTTGCCAATAAGCCGCGCCGGGCAACAGTCGGGCTCCGGCACAGCAGTACTTTTCGCCGGCACGCTGCTGCGGTTCGGGGCCGCAACGAACAAGCGTCAGCAATCCCGACGCCCGATACGCCTCCTCCCGCAAACCGGTCAGTTCACCCCGGCTGTTCCACAGATAAGCAAAGCCGGAGTCGAGGTACTTGAGTTCGAGCCGCAGCGTCACTTTGGCGGCCCGGGTAATTTCGCACCGCCCGTCCGCTTCCGCTTCGAATTCAGCCGGCTCGACAATCAGCACCGGCGGCCGCGCCGCCAGCCCGAACCGGCAGTTGTTGAAGTCCACCCAAAAATGATCCAGCGAAAATTTCATATTCCTCTCCTTGAGATCGTTTTATCCCCGGCTGATTTTCCCCATCGCTCGCAGCACCAGCGGCTCCAGCAAACGCAAGGCGCGCTCCGCGACAAAGGAAGACACCGCCGGCGACTCGTAGCGGCGGCTGCCGACGCCCTCGACCGATTCGAAGACGACTTTGTCAGCGGTGGCGCGATTGAATATCCACAGCGCCTGCTCAAAAATCGCCAGCCGCTGTTCCGGCGCCGTCCAATCCGGTTCCGGTACGCCAAGGTAAGATGCGACGTCCAACGCCGCCAGCTGCAAGGTTCCGAGCTGGGCCGGACCGGTCTGCGCGCACCAGCGCGCCCCCTCCGGGTGGTTCGACAAGTATGCGTATGCCGCAGTCAATTGTTCTTCCATCATATATCACGCTCCGTTCTTTTTGTCAAATAACTTGGATCGCTCCGCCCCGGCTGCTTCGCTCAATCGCGCGCGACAATTCGCGTTGCTCTTGCACCGCTTGTTTCGCTCCCGCAGTTCGCGAACGACCGTTGGATCACGCCCCCGTACCACGTGGGGCAGGATTCCGCCTGACGGCGGCTTCCTCCCCCGGATACTTCCTCCGTGCCTCCGTGCCTCCGTGCAAAACCTTCTCCCCACTCACAGCCCTGCTTCGCTCGATGTCGTTCGCCGGTCACTTCGTGACACGGCTGCCGACCTCGCTCCCGCAGAGTGGCGTCGGCTCCGCCGACCTCGGGGGGA
>CAZRFG010000342.1:0-3929 GCA_964599205.1 uncultured Victivallaceae bacterium | reverse complement strand
AGAAAGAAACCGCAGCCGACGGTCGGCTTTTTTCAAAAAGTTTTGTCTTCTCCCCTGTTTCGCCGGGGGTGGTTTGCTTTACAGGATTTCGGGTTCGAGCAGGATTTTGCCGGAGGGGGCGGGGGTGTTTTCGAGTTGTTTGATCAGGATTTCGGCGCTGAGGCGGCCGATTTCGTAGGCTTTGATATCGATTTCGGCGGGGAGGGGGTGGACGCCCTGAAGGGCGTAGAAGTTGTTGTCGCAGCTGATGACCGGGATATCGGACATCGGCTCAAGGCCGAAGCGGCGAAGGAGCTGGTAAAAGGGGGAGATATAGACGTCGCCGGTGAGGAAGACGCCGATTTTGCGGTCGCGGTTGCGGTCGAGAATTTCGGGGAGGAGGCGGTTGCCTTGTTCGAGGAATTCGGGGACGGTGACCACGGCGAGGTCGAGGTGAAAAGGTTCGAGCCGGAGGTCGCCGAGGTTGGCGCGGAAGGATTCGAAGCGTTCGATCCCGATCTGGAGGTTGAAGCCGCCGACGTAGATGGCGGTTTGGCAGCCTTGTTGCCGGAGGTAGTCGGCGGCAAGGCGGCCGGTGGCTTGGTTGTTGTAGCTGATATGGGTATGGTCGAAGCCGGGGATCGGCTGGCCCATGGCGCGGACAAAGGGGATGTCCTGAAAGAGCAGGCTGTCTTTTTCGCTGACCTGGTCGCCGGCGTGGAGGATGACCGCGCCGTCGACTTCGCTTTTGAGGTAGGTCAGGTATTCGCTGTGGTCGGGGTTGACGGCCTGGACCAGCATCGAGAATTCGCGGGCGGCGACGACCGAGGCGATGCCGTCACTGACGATGTTGTAGAGCATCGGGAGCTGGGGGCGGCGGCGCGGCGGTTCGGGGTTGGGCTGGCCGCGGCGGGTCAGAAAGAAGACGCCGATCCGTTTTTTATGTTTGACGAAGGTGCCGATCCGGGAGCGGCGTTCGATCAGCCCGAAGTCTTCGAGGGTGTCGAGCGCTTTGCAGATGGTGAGCGGATTGACCTTGTATTCGGCGGCGAGTTTGACCACGCCGGGGAGTTTTCCGGTCAGCAGTCCGGAACGGATTTTTTTCGCCAGGTCGGCGGAAATCACAATATGCTTGCAGTCGATCGCGCCATTGCCGGTGTTGGTTTTGCCGTCCATGAAGCCCTCCCTGTGTGGTATAATACAACTATAATATAATATAGGGGAGAGGACATTTCAAGGCTTTTTGCCGGCTTCAGTGTGTTTTTTTTCAACATTTCCTTTGCAGTGAAGTACTTCATGTGATATATTATCCCTATTATGAGCAGAAAAGATTACATCAGCGACAATTTGGTCAACATTCGCGACCGGCTCCGGCAATCGGCGGCGACGCCGGAGGATCCGGTGACGCCGGAAGAGCCGGCGGCGGCGGTCGAGCCCGAGCCTGTCGCGGCTCCGGAGCCGTCCGTTCCGGAACCGGTTCCGGTTGCCGAGGCGGTGGTCCGCCGCGAAGCTGACGGCGACCGCGCCAAGCGCGATCTCCAGTGCCGGCTCGGTCATGAGAGTGCGGCGGTGGAAACCGAGCTTCGGCTGCTGGAGGAACGGATCGAAGAGCTCGGCAAGCTCAAAGTGCTTTTCGCCGAAACCACCCGCAAGCTGGAGGAGACCACACCGGAGAAGAGCGGATCGCTTTTCGCCCGCGAGGTGGACATGCTGCGGATTGAGTTTTTTCGGCTGGCCGGGCGGCGCGAAGCCGAGACGGCTCCGGTTCACGGCAAGGAGGCGAAAGGGTCTCCGGTTCCCGGACGCGAGCTGCTGCTGGCGGGGGGGCTGGTGGCGGCGGCGGTGCTGATCGGCGCGGTAATCATCGGTGGAGCCATCGCAGTCGTATTCCGGTGAAAGAAAAAAGTTTATGATTATCAGGACCAGAGCTTTCCCGCGTGCCGCCCTGATCGGAAATCCTTCCGACGGGTATCACGGCAAGACCATTGCTTTTGTCTTCAGCAACTACGAAGCCCGGGTGATGCTGTATGAGAGTCCGGAGCTGGATCTGCTGCCTTCGCTGCGCGACCACAGCACCTTTGACAGCATCGAGCATCTGTGTGAAGACGTCTCATTTTACGGTTATTACGGCGGCATCCGGCTGTTGAAGGCGGCGATCCGCAAATTCCGCGATTACTGCGTGACTCACGGCCACCGGCTGGACCGGCGCAACTTCACCATCCGTTATCAGACCACGATTCCGAACCGGCTGGGGCTGGCGGGGTCGTCGGCGATCATCACCGCGACGATGCGGGCGCTGGCGAAATTCTACGAAGTGGAAATTCCGCTGCCGCAATTGGCCAATCTGGTGTTGTCGGTGGAGCGCGACGAGCTCGGCATTCCGGCCGGCTTGCAGGACCGGGTGGCGCAGTCGTACAACACCCCGGTCTACATGGATTTCGACCGCGAGCACATGGCGCGGCACGGGGTGGGGCGATATCACTGCATCGAGATCCCGGATTCGCTCAACTGTTACATCGCCTACCGGACCGATCTGGCGGAGGGGTCGGAGGTGCTTCACAGCCGGCTGCGCGAAGATTACGAGAACGGGGTGCCGGCGGTGCGGGCGGCGATGCTGGAGTGGGCGAGCCTGACCGACCGGGTGCGGGAGGCGCTTGAGGCCGGAAAATTTGAACGTTTGAGTCCGCTATTGAACCGCAATTTCGATTTGCGCTGTGAAGTCTGCGCCGGGGCGGTGAGTCCCAAAAACCGCCGGATGGTGGAGCTGGCGCGGAACGCCGGCGCGTCGGCCAAGTTCACCGGTTCGGGCGGGGCGATCATCGGGACGTACGAGGACGAGGCGATGTTTGAACGGCTGCGCCGGACGCTCGGCGAAAATCAGATCGACGTGATCAAGCCGAAGATCGTCCGCAATCTGGAAATGGCGTATTGCGAATGAAAAAGGTTACCAAAGCGGTGATTCCGGCGGCGGGTTACGGCACGCGTTTCCTGCCGTTCACCCGGAGTGTTCCCAAGGAGATGATTCCTCTGGTGGACAAGCCGGTGATTCAGTATGTGGTGGAGGAGGCGGCGGCTTCGGGGATCACCGATATTCTGGTGATTGTGAGTGCCGGCAAGGAGGCGCTGCAGAACCACTTCGCGCCGGTGCCTGGGCTGGAGGCGCGGCTGGCGGCGTCGGGCAAGACGGCGTTGCTGGAGGAGCTGCGGCAAATCGACGGTCTGGCGCGGTTGACCTTTGTCCACCAGCATGTGTTGAACGGACTGGGGGGGGCGTTGCGATTGGCGCGGGAGTTTGCCGGGAGTGATCCCTTTGCGGTATTGCTGGGGGACACGGTGGTGGATGGCGAGGGGAAACCGGCGACGGCGCAGTTGCTGGAGGCATATTACGCGACCGGGGCTCCGGTGGTGGGATTGGAGCGGGTGGAGCGATCGAAGCTGCGGCAGTACGGGGTGATTTCGGGGACGACGGCGGACGGCAGGTTGTACAAGCTTGACGCGTTGGTGGAGAAGCCGGATCCGGCGGAAGCGCCGAGCGACTTGGCGATTGCGTCGCGGTATTTGCTGACGCCGGAGATATTTGACGCGTTGGGGGCGACCGGCCCGGGGAAGAACGGGGAGATCCAGTTGACGGATGCGATGCGGCTGGTGTTGAAGACGCGGGAGATGTATGGCCTGGCGTTTGCGGCGGCGCGGTATGATATCGGGGACAAGCTGGAGTTTTTGAAGAGTACGGTGACGTTTGGGCTGCGGCGGCCGGAGTACCGCGAGGCGCTGCTGGCCCACATGCGCGCCCTGCTCGACGAAGAAAAATAAGAAAAAAGCGCGCAGCGCCCCAAAAAAGCGCCGCAGGCTCAAAAAAAGCGCCGCAGGCTCAAAAAAAGCGCGCAGCGCTCATCCCGCCCTCCGTCGTACGGAGGCGTGGTCCAGCGGCGAAACGCTGGTCGCTCGCT
>CAZRFG010000341.1:0-3943 GCA_964599205.1 uncultured Victivallaceae bacterium | reverse complement strand
CTTTTTAGCGAGCGACCAGCGTTTCGCCGCTGGACCACGCCTCCGTGCGACGGAGAGCGGGGTTGCGCTTCGCGCTTTTTTCTATTTTTTCTTTTTTTGAGCCTGCGGCGCTTTTTTTTTATTTTTTCGTTGTCTGGGCGGCGCGATCAATATCGTCCGCCACCTGTTTGGCCGTATGATAATAACTCAAATCCGTCGTCGCCCGCTTCTCATCCGGCGTCCCCTTCAACAGCGAAAACGCAATCTTCTGATACTTGATCGCCTCATCCAGCTTGCCCACATAATAATAACTCCGGGCATACGCCGCCGCCGCCCGCCCCTTCTCCCGATTGCCCTCAAATTTGCCGTTCTCATACGCGGCACGCGTCAACACGTACACACTCCCCAACTGAAACTCCCCCACCGGCTGACGCATCAGATTCTCCGCCAATTGCACCAGCAACATCGGCCGATCCGTAAAGTCCCGCGCAATCGCATTGTACGTCTCCGTCACCGGCTTGCCCGTACTGTTGGTGAAACGCAGCAAATTGATCTTCGTCTCCCGCAACTTGAACTCCTTCGGCAAACGGGCAATCGCCGCATCCAAGTCCACTTGCGCCTTCTCCGGCTGCTGCAGCTGCCGGGCCAGCAGATTGCAGCGCCCGGCAATCAATTCGACGTCGTCCGGCCGCTTCTTCAACCGCCCGTCCAACAGCGCCAACGCCTTGGCGTGATCGTTCTTCTGAATCGCCGCCGTCATCTCCCGGTCGAAACGGTCGAAATCCACCGCTTCGTCAAAGTTGTAAGTGCCATCCAGAATCGCCGTCAACGCCCCCTCAAGCGCCGCCGAAGGACCGATCCACAACACCTTGCCGTCCTTGCCCACCACCACGTCGGTCGGCAAACGGTCGGACGGCCGCAAATAACGGTCGGCCGTCCGCACCATGTCGTCCGCCGCCACCGGCACGTTGTATTCCGCAAAGTTCTTGCTCTTGCGCAAAGTCGTGGGATCATCGCTGCCGATGGCGAGAAACGCCACATTCTGCGAAGCGTACTTCGCCGCCAGAGCATTGATCTTCGGCACCGCGTCGTCACATGGCTTGCAGTTGGTGGTCCAGAAGTGGAGCACCAGATAACTCTTGCCCTTCAGCGCGGCCAGCGTCGGCGCTTTGCCCTTGAGCGTCTCTCCCAGCGCCAGATCCGGCGCGTCCGCGCCGATATCGGCGGCGGCGGCCATCACCGCGCTTGCACACAAAACGATCGCAACCATGGCGGATTTCATAACCGGCATCCTTACTCCACCGCAGATCGCGGCGGTTATTTTTTTCGTTTCAAAGCGGCCCGAACCAGGCCGGAAGTCATTGTTTCGAACGAAATCCCGGCGACTTTGGCCGCTTTGGGCACCAGACTGGTGGCGGTGCACCCGGGAATCGCATTGCCTTCGAGAATATACAAATTGTCGTCGGCGTCGATCATGAAATCGACCCGCAGAATGTCGCGGCAGCCGAATTCGGCGAAGAACATTTCACTCTGCGACGCCATCGTCTGCTGCGCCGCTTCGGAAATTTTCTGCGGCGGACAGAAGTACTCGGTCTTGCCGTCCTTGTAGACGTACTTGGCGTCGTAGTCGTAAAAGCCGTGGGGACTGCGGATCTCGATGATCGGCAGCGCTTTGCCGGAAAGCAGCGGCACCGTCGCCTCGACCCCGCTGATGAATTCCTCAACCAGCAGCGTGCGGTCGTAGGCGAACTCCTTGTCGAGCGCGCCGTCCCACTCTTCCGGCGCATCGACTTTGATGATCCCGATGGTCGAGCCCTCACGCGGCGCTTTCAAGATCAGCGGGAAACGGAGGAAGTCCGGAATCGATCGCTTCTCCGGCGTCACCACCGCCCAGCGGGCGGTCGGCAAGCCGAGCTTCTCCAGCAGCCGTTTGGTGCGGATTTTGTCCATCACCAGATCGCAGGAGCTGCTACCCGAGCCGACAAAAGGCAGATCCGCCTCTTCCAGCAATTTCTGCAACCGCCCGTCCTCGCCGAAGCCGCCGTGGAGTACCGGATAGATCACGTCGCAAGCGCGCATTTCCGGCGTAATTTCACATTTGGGTAAATCGATTTCGACGACCTTGTACCCCGCGTTGCGCAACGCCTGGGCCACCGCCGCGCCGGAGCGCAGCGAGACTTCGCGCTCGCTGCTGTCGCCGCCCTTCAGCACCGCGACCTTCGGCGGCACCGCCGCCGCCATCACTTTTTCACGGTCGGCGGGATTGACGAACACCACTTCGGGAAATAGATAAATGCCGAACTGCTTCGCCACTTCCCGCCGCGCCATCGAAGCCAGCGCCACCAGCTCGGCGGCGGTGGCGTTGCCGCAGTTGATGAGATAATTGGCGTGTTCAATACTGATCATCGCGTCGCCGATGCGTCTGCCCTTGAGCCCGGCGCGGTCAAGCAGCCGCCCGGCGGGTTCATCGGTGGAGGGATTCTTGAAAAAACAACCGGCGCTGCGGCCCTTGGGCTCGCACTCGCGGCGCTTGGCGATTTCGGCGCTGATCCTGGCCAGCTCCGCCTCCGGCTCGACCGCCGGAAGCTCGAGAATCGCCGAGGTCACCACCACGTCATCCGGAATCGAGCTTGAGCGGTAGCCCCAATTGATTTCCGCACCTTCGGCAGTCCAGATCGAGCCGTCGGTCCGGCAGCCGCAGAGTTGCACCACCCGCGACCCGATCGCGACGCCGCGCGCCCCGGCATTCATCCGCAGCGCGCCGCCGAGGGTGCCGGGAATGCCGGCGAGTTCGGCGAGCCCGCCGAAGCCGGCCTTGGCCGCGGTCCGCGCCAACTCGACCAGCCGCACCGCGCTGCCGCAAGTGAAGTGGCGGCGGCCGACCTTGACCGCCGCGAAAATGCCGCGGTCAAGCCGGATCGCGATGCCGTGAAACGGCTCGTCGCCGCCGACCAGATTGCTGCCGCCGCCGATCACCAGACTGGGCAATCCGTGCGTGCCGATGAATTTGAAGAGCCGGGACAACTCGAGGTCGTCCTCCGGTTCGACCATGATGTCGATGGTGCCGCCGACGCCGAAGCTGGTGACTTCGCGGAACGGTACATCGGCGCGGATGGTGCCCGGCGGAATGATTTCTCCGAGCGATGCGATGATTTGCGCCTTATTCATGATGCTTCCCCTGATAAATTTGAGCGGGATCGATGAGAACGTCCTGAGTTTCCTCCACGCTGCCGTCGGGCTTCACCCGGCGGTAGAAGCAGCTGACCCGGCCGGTGTGGCAGGCGACCCGGCCGACTTGTTCAACCCGGTAGAGAATGGTGTCGGCGTCGCAGTCGACCAGCACTTCGACGATTTTCTGGACATTGCCGCTGCTTTCGCCTTTTTTCCAGAGTTTGCCGCGGCTGCGGGAGAAATAGGTGGCCAGACCGCTGCGAAGCGTCTCGCGCCACGCCTCTTCATTGACATAGGCGAGCATCAGCACTTCGCCGGTGGCGGCGTCCTGAGCGATTGCCGGAAGGAGCCCGCCGCCCTTGGCAAAATCGGGTTGAAACATGACAGAACCTGCTTTCGGAATGGAATAATACATCAGAGTCGATCGCAAAAGCAGTCCCGGACGGTCCGAAAGTAAGTGTTTTTCAGCATGACCGGACAGATCGGGAACACCGCCGCAGCGGCTTGTCCCGAAATCGCTCCCGGCCAGGCGGCAAAACAGACCTTTCGGGCAGCCGAAAGGACTTTTGAAATCGGCTCATTATTATAATTTGCCCTGCAAATGTTTTTTTTCAAGCCTCAATCCGATCTGTACAAAAAAAAGTGAAAAAAATCGAAAAAAGACTTGACGATTCCGCAATGGCGCTCTACTGTAAGGCCACAAACCGCTAATGCATGAAAGGGTATATGATGGACAACAAAAAAGAAATTTTCGCGGACGGCATCGGCCAGATTCACTTTGCGGGCGGCATGG
>CAZRFG010000340.1:0-3947 GCA_964599205.1 uncultured Victivallaceae bacterium | reverse complement strand
CACCGAGACCTTCGTCGCAATGAAGCTTGAGATCGCCAACTACCGCTGGGCGGGAGTGCCGTTCTACCTGCGGGCGGGCAAAAAGCTCGACGAGCGCAAAAGTGAAATCGTGGTGGTCTTCAAATCGATCCCCCACTCGATTTTCGCCCCGCTGCGGGCCAAGGATTTCCAGCGCGACATCCTGCGGCTGCGGGTCCAGCCGCACGAGGGGATGGCGCTGACGCTCCAGGCCAAACAGGCGGGGCCCAAGCTCTGCATGGGGGCGCTGACCCTCAATTACGACTACGGCGACGCCGGCGACGAAGCGCTTGACGCCTACGCGAGGCTGCTGCTCGACTGCCGGCTGGGCGACCAGACCTTGTTCATCCGCAGCGACATCATCGCGGCGGCGTGGAATCTCTTCGGCAACATTCTCGATTTCTGGCGCGAGACGCCGGAAGCCGCTCCCCTCAACGCGTATCCGACCGGTTCCTCCGGCCCCGCCGCGGCGGACGAACTGCTTCGCAAAGACGGCAAAGAATGGATCGAATCACGATGAAAAAAGCAGACCTGGGTCTCGTCGGCCTCGCCGTGATGGGCGAGAATCTTGCGCTCAATATCGAACGCAACGGCTATGTTGTCGCCGTCGCCAACCGGTCCGCCGCCAAAGTGACCGAGTTCATCGCGGGACGCGGCAAAAACAAAAATTTCATCGGCTGCCAGACTCTTGCCGAGCTTGCCGCCGCCCTGACCCGACCGCGCAAAGTGATGCTGATGGTCAAGGCCGGCGCGGCGGTCGACGAACTCATCGCGCAGCTCCGGCCATTGCTCGAGCCCGGCGACATCATCATCGACGGCGGCAACAGCTTTTTTGAAGACACCCGCCGCCGCTGCCGGGACTTGGCGGCGGGCGGCATCCGCTACCTCGGGGTCGGCATTTCCGGCGGCGAAGAAGGCGCGCTCAACGGCCCCTCGATCATGCCCGGCGGCGACGTTACGGCGTGGCCCGAGGTCCGCGAACTTTTCCAGAAAATCGCCGCCCGGGCGGGCGATCGTCCGTGCTGCGAATGGGTCGGCCCCGACGGGGCCGGGCATTACGTCAAAATGGTCCACAACGGCATCGAATACGCCGACATGGAACTCATCGGCGAAGCCTACTGGATCCTCAAAAACGGCCTCGAACTCGCCGCCCCCGAGATCGCCGAAATCTTCGCCAAATGGAACCGTACCGAACTCTCGAGCTACCTCATCGAAATCACCGCCGACATCCTCCGCCGGGTCGATCCCGAAACCGGCAAACCGCTGGTCGACGTGATCCTCGACCGCACCGGGCAGAAAGGCACCGGCAAGTGGACCTCGGAGAGTGCGCTCGAGCTCGGCGCGGCGACCCCGACCATCACCGAAGCGGTCTTTGCGCGGTCGCTCTCGGCGCGCAAAGAGAGCCGGTTGGCGGCAAGCGCGATTCTCCCCGCCCCCGGGCTCAGCTGCTTCCTCGGCCACCGCAGCGAATGGGTCGAGAAAATCCGCCGCGCGCTCTACGTCTCCAAAATCTGCGCCTACAGTCAGGGCTTCGAACTCCTCAAACTCGCCGCCGCACGCTACGGCTGGGATCTCCATTACGGCGAAATCGCACTGATGTGGCGCGAGGGTTGCATCATCCGGGCCGAATTCCTCGACCGCATCAAGGCGGCCTACGACCGCAATCCGGCGCTGGAAAATCTGCTGCTCGACCCCTTCTTCCGCGACGCGGTGTCGGGCGCGGCCAACGACGCCTGGCGCGAAGTGGTCTCCGAAGCGATTCTCCGCGGCATCCCGGCACCGGGCTTCGCCAGTGCGCTGACCCACTTCGACGGCCTCCGCGCGGCGAAGCTCCCGGCCAATCTGCTCCAGGCCCAGCGCGACTACTTCGGCGCCCACACTTTTGAGCGGGTCGACCGCGAAAGCGGCGTCTTCTTTCATTTCGACTGGAAAAACTGACCAGTCCCTTCACTCGGTATTGACGTGAAGCCCGAAGCGGTGACTGGCGCGGTAGACGTGCGGAGTGACGGCATAGCGGTCGTAGAAGCGGCGGCGGAAGTTGGAGAGGTCGTTGAACCCGGCGAGCCGGGCGATCTCCTTGATCGAATCGGCCGAGCCGCGCAGCAGCTTGGCGGCGTATTCGAGCCGGGTCCGGTTGATCGCGGCGGTCACGGTGAGGCCGCTTGCGAGCAGGAAAATCCGGCCGAGATAGTCGGCGTTGCAGTGGAGTTTGCGGCTCAAAGTGGCGCGTGAAATCGGTTCGGCGAAGTGGAGTTTGATCTCCTCCTGCGCCCGGGCGACGAGGCGGTGGCGGTCGGGGTCGGCGTGAACCGACTTGGCGCATTCGTTGAGCAGCAAGCGCAGCAGCAACTCCGCCTCCACCCGGTCCGGCTCCGGCGATTCCTGGTTTGCGAGCTGCAAATTGAAGTAATCCGCCACCCGCTCCGGCCGCGCCAAGAGTCCGCTCTGAGGCGGCAATTCCGATTCTCCTTCGCTCACCGTGAAGTGAAGCCAGAAGAACGACAGATCCCGCCCGTAGGGCAGCACCCCGCCGTGGCGCCGACCCGGATGGAGGATGAGATAGTGATCCGGCCCGAGCTCAAACGCCCGGTCCTCCTCAAAAATCCCGAGCACCCCCTTGACCACCACGATCAGCTCCCACGAGTCGAGCCGCCGGGTCGGGTGAATCCCCCGGCCGCGCGAGATGAAACGGCCGCCGTTGTGACACTCGATTTGCATGATGTCGGAATCATCCTCTTTTTGTGATAATCTATCCTCTTGCGGAACTTTTTCAAACGGAGTAGATTAAATAAAAAGGAGATTCATACCGATGATCACACTCAAAGACCGCTGGCTGGCCCCGCGCCAGGAAACCAACCGCAGTTCCACCATCCCGAGTTCGCTCGAGCGCTGCCGCGAAACCGGCCGGCTCGAAGCCTTCCGGCTGCAATGGCGGCCCGGCAAGCCGAACCGTCCGCACATTTTCTGGGACTCGGACGTCGCCAAGGTGCTGGAGGGGATGGCCCTTTCACTCCGGCTCTTTCCCGATCCGGCGATGGCGACGGAACTCGATCAGCTGGTCGAGCTGGTGCTGTCGTCGCAGCAGCCGGATGGCTACCTCAACAGCTATTTCACTCAGGTCGAACCGGACAAGCGCTGGCAGAACCTCTTCGTCAATCATGAACTTTATTGCGCCGGCCACCTGATCGAGGCGGCGGTGGCACACTACCGGGTCACCGGCAAAACCAATTTCCTCGACGGCATGCGCCGTTACGCCGATTACATCGCAACCGTCTTCGGCCGCGGCGAAAATCAGCGCCGGGGATGTCCCGGCCACGAAGAGCTCGAGCTCGCCTTGGTCAAACTCGCCGACGCGACCGGCGAAAAGAAGTATCTCGAGCTCGCCCAATATTTCATCGACGAACGCGGCACCTCACCCAGCAGCTTTCTTGCCGAACGTCCCGATGTGACCGGAAACGAACTCAAGGGCTGTCAGGCTCATCTCCCGGTGCGCGAACAGCGCGAGGCCGACGGCCATGCGGTGCGGGCGCTCTATTTGTATTGCGGCATGGCCGATGTGGCGGCGCGGACCGGCGATGGCGAACTGCGGGCGGCCTGCGAGCGGCTGTTCGACAATGTGGTCGAGCGCCGGATGTACGTCACCGGCGGAGTCGGCTCGACCGCGCATGGCGAAGCCTTCACCGTGGATTATCACCTGCCGAACGACAGCGCCTATGCCGAGAGCTGTGCGGCGATCGCACTGCTGCTCTTTGCCGACCGGATGCTGAAACTCACCGGCGACGCGAAATACCGTGAAATCGTCGAACGGGTGCTCTTCAACTCGCTGTTGGCCGGGATCAGTTTATCGGGTGACCGGTTCTTTTATGCCAATTTGCCGGAGGTGGCGGCGAACACGTTCACCTTTGGCCATATCAGCAAGGAGCGGCAGC
>CAZRFG010000339.1:0-3951 GCA_964599205.1 uncultured Victivallaceae bacterium | reverse complement strand
CAACTGCGCGGCGCTGCCCGAGAATCTGGTCGAGAGCGAACTCTTCGGCCATGAGAAGGGCGCGTTCACCGGCGCGGTCGGATTGCGGATCGGCCGGGTCGAAGCCGCCGACAAGGGGACGCTGTTCCTCGACGAAATCGGCGATCTGACGCTCCAGACCCAGGTCAAACTGCTCCGCTTCATCCAGGAGCGGACTTTTTCCCGGATCGGCAGCAACACCGAGCTCAAGAGCGACGTCCGGCTGCTGGCCGCGACCAGCCGCAACCTCGAGGAGCTGATGGCCCAGGGCAAGTTCCGTGAGGACTTGTACTACCGTCTCAACATTTTCCCGATTACGCTGCCCGATTTGTGCAAGCGCCGCTGCGACATCATCCTGCTCGCCGAACACTTCATTGAGAAGCTGAATGTCCGCTACAACAAGCAGGTCAAACGGCTCTCGACTCCGGCGATCAACATGCTGATGTCCTACCATTGGCCCGGCAACGTTCGCGAACTCGAGAACTGCATCGAGCGCGCGGTGCTGACCAGCACCGACGACTGCATCCACAGTTACAATCTCCCGCCGTCGCTCCAGACCGGGCGCGAAAACGGTTCCGAACTGCTGCCGGAGGGCAACGCGTCGTTCGACGTGCTGGTCAACTCCTTTGAGCGGGAACTGATCGTCGAAGCGCTCAAAAAGAACAACGGCAACATGTCCGCCGCCGGCCGCAGCCTCGGGCTGTCGCCGCGGGTGATGCATTACAAGATCAATAAACTCAACATTCATCCCAAGTGGTACATCCAGAGTGAATCCTGATTTTTATCGTCTCGTATCGGTTTCGCCGCAACTCAATCTCGCCGATCCCGGCTTCAACGCCGCCCGGATGATTGAGGCGCTCGACCATTGCCGCCGGCAGGGCGCGGCCCTCGCGCTCTTTCCGGAGCTCGGCATCAGTTCGTACAGTTGCGGCGACTTGTTCTACCGCCACGAATTGATCGAGAGCTCGCGGCGGACGCTGCTCAAAATCGCCGAAAACACCCGCGACGACCGGATGGTGGTGATCGTCGGGCTGCCCTTGGCATTCCGCAGCCGTCTTTACAATGTCGCGGCAGTGATTCAAGCGGGACGGATTCTCGGGCTGGTGCCGAAGTCGTTTCTGCCCAACTACCGGGAATTTTACGAAAAACGTCAGTTCAATTCCGGGCGCAATCTGGTCGGGCAGACGGTCGAATGGCCGGAATTGCCCGAGCCGGTGCCTTTCGGGACCGACCTTATTTTCAGTGACGGCGAGCTCTTTGAGTTCGGCGTCGAAATCTGCGAGGATCTGTGGAGCCCCCGGCCGCCGTGCCGGGAGCTGGCGCTGCGCGGGGCGCGGCTGATCGCCAATCTCTCCGCCACCACCGCGCAGGCGGGCAAATGCCAGTTCCGGCGCGAATTGATCGCGGTCGAGAGCGCCAAGTGCGCCGCCGTCTATCTCTTCGCCTCCGCCGGAATCGGCGAATCCGGCGCGGACGCGATTTTCGGCAGCCATCTGGTGGTCGCCGCCAACGGCCGGGTCGAGGGCGAACTCCGCAGCCTTGAGCCGGATACCCACTATCTCTTTGCCGACGTCGATCTTCGCCGGCTTGACATCGCCCGCCGGGCGGAATCGAGTTACGCCGACTGCGAAGCGCCGGACGATTACCGGCGGATCGCGGCGCTCACCCCGCCGGGGTCGCCGGATTTGCGCTTCGCCAATATTTCGCGCGCTCCCTTTGAGGAAGAAGTGGTCGATCCGATGGAGGTCTTTGACCTCCAGAGCGCGGCGCTGGGGCGGCGGCTGGCCGGGCTCAACTGCCGCAACCTCACGCTCGGCATCTCCGGCGGGCTCGATTCGACGCTGGCGCTGCTGGTCGCCGCCGACTGCTTCGCCAAACGCAAGTTCGAACTCACCGGCATCCACGCCGTCGGCATGCCCGGCTTCGGCACTTCCAAGGGCACCCGCAGCAATGCGGAGGCGCTGGCGCTGGCGCTCGGCGTCCCCTATACCGAGATCGACATTCGCGACATCTGCCGCAAGGAACTCGACCTTCTCGGCCGCGACGAGTCGCGCCGCGACGTGGTTTACGAAAATGTTCAGGCGCGGGCGCGGACTTCAATCCTGATGAATCTCGCCAACGGCTGCGGCGGCATCGTGCTCGGCACCGGCGACCTCTCGGAAATCGCGCTCGGCTGGAGCACCTTCAACGGCGACCACATGTCGATGTACTCGGTCAACGCCTCGGTGCCGAAAACCTTGATCCGCCGGATCGTCGCGGCGTACGCGGCGCGCCGCGGCGGCGAAATCGCCGGAATCCTGCAGCGGATTCTCGACACCCCGGTCAGCCCCGAATTGCTGCCGCCGGACGAAAACGGCGACTGCTCGCAGAAGACCGAGGATTTGCTGGGGCCCTACGAGCTCCACGATTTCTTCCTTTACCACCTGATCCGCAGCGGCGCGGGCGCGGCCAAACTCCAAAGCCTCGCCATGCACGCGTTCCGCGACGTTTATCCGTCGGAATTGATCGCCTCGTCGCTCAAAACCTTCCTCAAACGCTTCCATTCCCAGCAGTTCAAGCGCAACGCGATGCCGGACGGCCCCAAGGTCTGCTCGGTTTCGCTCTCCCCCCGCGGCGACTGGCGGATGCCCTCCGACCTGGCCGTGATGCCCCCCGAATTGCCGTAATGGGAACGACTCCTCCAGGGGGCTGAAACTGCGCGGATTTTTATCATGCGCCCTGATGGCAAGAAAGCTTTTGGCTCGCTGAAAAAACAGGGCGTGGACTGATTGTGCCCGGGCTGCCAGTGGGCTATTCTTTGTAGAGAGTTGCAGTTCCAGACGGCAGGTATTTTTCAAAAAAACGCAAACACTATTTGCAATTGTTCGAAAATTGGTTTATTTTACCGGATAAAGTGCCATATCGCGAATTTTTGGAAAGCCGCAGACCGATATATGAGTACCAAGGCGATCGACAGCAGTCTTAAAATTGAACAAAATATCACCGAGGCCATCGAAACCGGGGTTTACGTTGCCGGGAGCAGACTTCCGCCACTTCGGAAGTTGGCTGCCGACTACGGGTTGAGTTTGTATGCCATGCGCTGCATTTTGCAGAATATGGCAAAAAAGAAACTGATCGAGTTGCGCCATGGATCAGGTGTTTATGTCAGGAAAAAAGAACTTGCCAACCACGATTTGTACAATATTACCGTTTTTATTTCGGCTGACGCCGTGAATTCCGATCAACTGTATTTATTTCAAGCGCTGTTTACCATCCAGCAAATGGCAATCAAACACAATTGCGCAATTACTCTTCGCAAGCGCGACTATTATGAACTCTACACCAAAGAGCCGCCATTGCGCGAGGTGATCGGGAACAGTGACGGCATTATTTTTCTGGGCGAATATGATCATAAAAAACTCGATATGCCCAAGGAAATTCCCGCTGTCGGGCTTGAGATGTTTGATTCTTTTGACGGCACGGTTTCGCCGGTTTCGTTTGACCCGATTATCGCCGCGCAATTGGCGGTCAAATATTTTTTGCGGTTGAAGCTGAAACACATCAAAGTCTATTATTTCCAACATGCTCCGATCTTTAAATTCAGGGCGGAGTGTTTTGAGTTATGCTGGCGGCAATACGGGACCTTTGAGTATATTCCCTATGGAATCGATGTGACGCACGTGCACAAGCTGATCGCACCTGAGCCGGGGGCGGGGTTGTTATTTACCGCCGGCAGTTATTGTGAGGATTATGGTAAATTTTTTCTCCATGAGACCGGCAAGCGGCTTACTGATGTCTTTCCGGTGCTCAGCATGGATGGAAAATCTTTGGTCATTTCATCCTATGCGCCGGTTGATACCATTACCATTGATTGGAAGAGCGCCGGACAGGCCGCATTTGATGAACTGTTGCGGCGGTTGAACGACCCCGCGTCTGAGATTCGGCGGATATACA
>CAZRFG010000338.1:0-3960 GCA_964599205.1 uncultured Victivallaceae bacterium | reverse complement strand
TCGCACTTGGAGCCGTCGCTGACGAAAATTTCGTCGATGTCGAGCTTGATCCCGCGCGCGAGATAATCGTGCTTGACGATCGCTTCGCGCAAAAATTCATACCCCTGCTCCGGGCCGTACCCCCGGAACGAGGAGCTGTCGGACATCTCGTCGACCGCTCGATGCATCGCTTCAAGAATGGCGGGGGCCAACGGCAGCGTGACGTCGCCGATCCCCATGCGGATCACATCGGCTTTGGGGTGTTGGCTTTGGAATTCCTTGACTTTGCGGGCGATTCCGGCAAAGAGATAATTGCCGGCCAGCTCGGAAAAGTGTTCATTGATTTGCAACATGATAGTTCCCTTCAAAAACCCGGACCGCCGGGCCGGTCATATACACGTGACCGTTGGTTTGATTCCATTCAATTTCGAGTTCTCCGCCGTCAAGCTTGACGACGACGCGGCGGTCGATGAGACCGCGTTGGACGCCGGCCGCCACGGTGGCGCAGCTGCCGGTGCCGCAGGCCATGGTGATGCCGCAGCCGCGTTCCCACACCCGCATCCGGACCCGGTCGGGGGCGAGAACTTTGACAAACTCGATATTGCTCTTATTGGGGAAATAGGAGTTCACTTCCAGCGCCCGGCCGTCGGCGGCCAGGTCGATCTTGCCGAGATCGTCGACGAAAACGACGAAATGCGGATTGCCCATCGAGACGTTCATCCCCTCAAAACCGTTGAGGGTGACGATTTCACCGAGCACGGGCTTGCCCATATCGACCCGCACGGTTTCGTCCTGACGCAATTCGGGGCGGATCGTCCCGGCCAACGTTTCGAGATTGATCACGCCGTGGATGCCGAGGAAATGGGCGACGCAGCGGGTGACGTTGCCGCACATTTCGCATTCGCTGCCGTCGGCGTTGAAAATACGCATCTGCCAGGTGCGTTCGCCGAGCTTGCGGATCGGCACCAGGCCGTCGGCCCCGATGCCGAAATGGCGGTCGCAGACCTTCTTGGCGATGGCGCGAAAATCGATATTCTTTTCGACATCGGCGTCAACGATCACAAAATCGTTGCCGAGACCATGATATTTGACGAACTTCATTGCTGTGCCTCCTTGAGAAAAGAGTCCATTTTGCCGGCGATCTTGCCCGCGTCGGCGATCGCCCGCACCACCAGCGACGGCCCGAGCCCGGCGTCGCCGCTGACGAAGACATTCGGGAACGGCAGCCGGTGATCCGGCTTGAGGAAGCCCATCGCCAGCGTCACCAGTTCGGCCGGCAGCACTTCGGTCTTCTTGCCGGCGGTGAATTTGAGCGGCACACCGTCCGGGGAAAAGGTCCATTCGACCGGCGCGACTTCGACTCCGGTGACCGTGCCCTCCTTGCCGAGGAAACGCACCGTCTGGAGGCTCCAGCGCCGGGTGCCGCCTTCCTTGTGGCTCGACGAGGTGCGCAATTCGCGCGACCAGAGCGGCCACGGGGTTGAAGCCGGGCGCGTCCCCGGCGGCTCGGGCATGATTTCAATCTGGGTGATCGACTTGGCACGCTGGCGGATCGCCATCCCCACGCAGTCGCTGCCGGTGTCGCCACCGCCGATCACCACCACATTTTTGCCCTCCGCCGAAGCGCCGCCGTTGAGGTAATCGAGGGCAAAGAGGATGTTGCCGAGATTGCGGTTCTCGACCGCCAGATCGCGCGGCGCGGGAGTGCCGGTGCAGATCGCCACCGCGTCAAAGGTGCGGCTGAGGTAATCGAGCGAAATATCCTTGCCGACTTCGCAATTGCAACGGAACTCGATCGAGCCCGCCTCCATCAGCTGAACCCGGCGGTCGATCAGCGCCTTGTCGAGCTTGAAGCTCGGAATGCCGTAGCGGAGCAAGCCCCCGGGAAGCGGGCGGCTCTCGAAAACGGTGACCCAGTGCCCGGCGCGGTTGAGCGCGATTGCCATCGCCAGCCCGGCCGGACCGGAGCCGACCACCGCGACCTTGCGCCCGCTGCGTTCGGCCGGAATATCCGGCTCGACGAAGCCGTGGGCAAAAGCGTAGTCGACCACGCTCTTCTCGATCTGGCGGACCATCACCGCGCCGAATTCGAGCGAAGCGGTGCAGCTGTTTTCGCACAGCGCCGGGCAGATCCGGGAGGTGAATTCCGGCATCGGGCTGGTCGAAGCGAGGATTTCCCAGGCTTCGCGGAACTTGCCGCGGCCGGCCAGCCGGTTGATTTCCGGAATCGCATTCTCGAGCGGACAGCCGCAGCCGTGACAGAAGGGGATGCCGCAGTCCATGCAGCGCTTGGCCTGCTCGATGATCTGAGCTTCGGCGAGCGGCGCTTCGACTTCATGGTAATCATTGACGCGTTGGTCCTTGGGGCGATAGAGATCGCCGAGACGGTTGATATTGAGAAAATCCTTGCTCATGATTTAAGCCTTTCCGTTGAGAAGCTTCTTATATTCGACCGGAAACACCTTGACGAAGCGGCTGCGCGCATCCTGCCAGTTGGCGAGGATCGACGCGGCGCGGGCGCTGCCGGTGGCGGCGAGGTGTTCCTCGATCAGCGACAGCAGTTCGACTTCATCGTCCGAACCCGCTTCGATGCTTTCGAGGTCAACCGTGTCAAGGTTGCATTTGAGGTCGAAATCATGGTCGAGATCGTAAACATAGGCGATCCCGCCGGACATCCCGGCACCGAAGTTGACGCCGACGCTGCCGAGCACCGCGACCCGGCCGCCGGTCATGTATTCGCAGCCGTGGTCGCCGCCGCCCTCGAGCACCATGGTGATCCCGCTGTTGCGGATCGCGAAGCGCTCGCCGGCCTGGCCGTTGAGGAAAATCTTGCCGGAGGTGGCGCCGTAGCCGACCACGTTGCCGGCGATCACGTTTTCGGCGGGGTCAAAGAGCGAGTTGCCGGGGGCGCGGATGATGATCTTGCCGCCGGAAAGGCCCTTGCCGACGAAGTCGTTGGAGTCGCCGGTGAGGTCGAGCGTGATCCCCGGGGCGAGGAAGGCTCCGAAGCTCTGCCCGGCGCAACCGCGCAGATGGATCTTGATGCAGTCCTCCGACAGGCCCTCGGCGCCGAAGCGGTGGACCAGCACCCCGGAGAGCGCGGTGCCGCAGCTGCGGTCGACGTTGGTGATGTCCATGTGGAGTTCGGCCGGAGTGCCGTCGCGGAGGGTCTTCTCCAACAGCGGCACGATTTTGACCAGGTCGAAGCAGCGCTCGGGATTGCCGCCGCGCTCGGAGACCGGGGTTTTGCCGGTGACGCGCTCGAAAATCGGACTGAAGTCGAGCCGCGCGCTCTTGTAGAAGTCGAGCGCCTTTTTCATCTCGATCAAGTCGCTGCGGCCGGTCGCTTCGCGGAGCGTACGCAAGCCCAGCGAGGCGAGCAGTTCGCGCGCTTCGCCGGCCAGCATCCGGAGGAAGTTCTCGATATACTCAGGCTTGCCGCGGAAACACTTGCGGAGCGCCGGATCCTGGGTCGCCACCCCGGCGGGGCAACTGTTGTCGTGGCACTTGCGCATCATCACGCAGCCGAGGCAGACCAGGAGCGTGGTGGCGAAACCGAATTCCTCGGCCCCGAGCAGCGCTCCGATCACCACGTCGCGGCCGGTCTTGAGCTGGCCGTCGACCTGGAGCTTGACCTTGCCGCGAAGGTCGTTGAGCATCAGCGTCTGCTGCGACTCGGCGAGGCCGAGTTCCCACGGCATCCCCGCATGCTTGATGCTGGTGAGGGGCGAGGCCCCGGTGCCGCCGTCATGGCCGCTGATCAGAATCACATCGGCATTGGCCTTGGCCACCCCGGCGGCGACGGTGCCGACGCCGACTTCGGAGACCAGCTTGACCGAGATGCGCGCTTCGGGATTGGCGTTGCGCAAGTCGGAGATGAGCTGCGCCAGGTCCTCGATCGAATAGATGTCGTGGTGCGGCGGCGGGGAGATCAGCGTCACCCCGGGAGTCGAGTGCCGGACCCGGGCGATCTCCTGGTCG
>CAZRFG010000337.1:0-3968 GCA_964599205.1 uncultured Victivallaceae bacterium | reverse complement strand
CGTAGTCGTCGATCACGTTGACCAGCTTTTCTTCGGACTGGGCGGCGACGATTTCATTCATCGCTTTGATTTCAGCGGCCTTGCGGTGGCTGCTGACGCCAAAAACGATGCCGACCCCGACCACGACCAGGATGGCGGCCACAAGGACTTTTTTCCAGTGGTCGGCCATCGCCATTTCGAATTTCTCGATGTCGTTGAAGAGGGTGTTGTTGATCTCGGCGTCGATCTTCTTTTTGCTGGGCTTGCTCATCCGGCACACTCCTTGGTTTGCATTATACGATTCGTTCTACTGCGATACTTTATTCTAATGGTCAAGGTATCCGACTCCGCCCCCGAGCCGGGCGGGCGACGTTCGGCCTGCTTCGCTCGATGTCGTTCGCCGGTCACTTTGTGACACGGCTGCCGACCTCGCTCCCGCAGCGAGGAGCGGGCTCCGCCCGCGGACGGGGGGAGCGCTGCGCTTCACTTCGCTCGCTTTTTAGCGAGCGACCAGCGTTTCGCCGCTGGACCACGCCTCCGTACGACGGAGGGCGGGGGTGGCGCTTCGCGCTTTTTTATTTTTTTAGTGGTGTGAGAAGATGCGTTCGGGGGCGTGGAAGAGGGCCACGCCGAGCTCATTGGCCCGCGCCACCACCTCCGCATCCCGCAACGAGCCCGCCGGCGCAATCACCGCCGTCACTCCCGCCTTGGCCGCCGTCTCCAGCCCGTCCGCAAACGGGAAGAAACCGTCGCTCGCCATCACCGAGCCCGTCAGCGTCCCCGCACCCTGATACTTCTGCTCAAACTTGGCAATCGCCTGCTCGATCGCCCCCACCCGGTCCTGCTCGCCGGTTCCCACCGACAAAGTCTGCCCCTGCTTGGCAATCACCACGCCATTGGACCGGACACTCAAATTGACATACCAGGCGAACAGCAAATCCTCCAGCTGCGACGCCGTCACCGGCGCGCTCGAAACATGATTGCCGTACTTCACACTCTCCGCCGCCGCCCGCTTCAAATCCGCGGTCGAACGCAGCGCCGTCGTCAACGGCGCCGCCACCACCAGCGAACCGTCCGCCAGCACTTTCATGGTGTTGTAACGCTCAAGCCCCGGCTCGCCGGTGAAACGCGGCAGCTTCGCCGGATCGCCGCACTTGACCACCCGGACGTGCTTGTTGAGCTTGTAAGTCTCGCCGTCATTGAAAATCTCCAGCACCCCCGGCGCATACGACGGCGCCACCACGCACTCGACAAAGGTGCCCATGATCTCGCGGGCGGTGTCCGCGTCAAGCTCGGTGTTGAAGGCGATCACGCTGCCGAACGCCGCCCGGGCGTCGGCGTCGCGCGCTTTGATGTAGACGCTCTTCAGGCTCTCGCCGTCGCGCCGCACCGCCGCCCCCGAGGGGTTGACGTGCTTCATCACCGCGCAGGCCGGGATCTGAAAGAATTTGACGATGTTGAGCGCATAGGAGATGTCTTCGAGATTGGTCTGCGACAGCCCGTTTTTGCCGTTTTTGAGGATTTCCATGTCGCCGATCACCGATTCGGCGCCGGCGATTTTGTAGTAGGCCGCGCTCTGGTGGGGGTTGGTGCCGTACCGCAGATCGTCGACTTTGACGAAACGGACGGAGCCGACCGTGAATTCCGCCGGATAATCACCGGTGTTGCGCGACAAATAGGTCGAACGGTTCAATTCCTGAGCCATCGTTTTTTCATTCCTGTGCTGAGAGGTTTTTTTACATTTTAAAATATACAGCCATTTGAACTTTTGAGCAAATGGCGCTATTGTTGATTTGCAAAAAAGTTTAAAAAAAACCGCATTTCAGGCGGTTGTCGAAAGCGAGAGTCCCGACTTGAAAACCGGAAGGAACGACCGTCGCGGTCTTTTCATCACCTTTGAAGGGCCCGAAGGCGCGGGCAAAAGCACCCAACTTACGAGGCTGGCCGAGTATCTCGCCTGCCGCGGCATTCCCTTTTGCCGGACCCGCGAGCCCGGCGGAACGCCGCTGGCCGAGGAGTTGCGCAAGATCGTCAAGCACCGCAACGGCGGCGAACTCTTTTTTGACCAGACCGAGCTGCTGCTGATCGCCGCCGCCCGGGTTCAGCATGTCGGCAACGTGATCCGGCCCGCCCTCGAGCGCGGCGAAGTCGTCCTCTGCGACCGCTTCGCCGACTCCACCGAAGCCTATCAGCAGGGCGGCCGCCGGCTCGACCCCGAATTGATCGCCGCCCTCCGCAAAGTCGCGGTCAACGGCGACGAGCCGGACCTGACCTTCATCCTCGACCTCCCTCCCGAAACCGGGTTTGAACGCAACCGCGGCCGGGCTGAAACGGCGGGGCAGTTCGACCGCTTTGAAGCCGAGGATCTCGACTTTCACCGCCGGGTGCGCGAGGCTTTTCTCGCCATCGCCCGGCGCGAGCCGGGCCGGGTCAGGGTGCTCGACGCCGCCCGCGATCCGGAAACGATTCAAGCCGAAGTCAGGAGGTGGGTCGATGCCGCGTTATGAAGCAGTCGCCCGGCGCTGGCCGGAGCTCTGGAGTTCGCTCGGGTTGGCCCGGCGCAATCACCGCATGGCGCACGCGTATCTGGTTCAGGCCGACCGGGCGGAGACCCGCGAGGAATTCACGCTTGCCTTGTTGATGCTGGCCGCCTGCCGCGACGCCGACGCGACCGGGGTGCCGTGCGGCAAGTGTTTCAGCTGCCGGCACCTGGAGAACGGAACCTATCCCGAGCTTCATCACCTCTACCCGGTGGGCAAGATGTATCAGATTCAGGTCGGCGACCGGCAGGGGCCGGAGGCCAATACGGTGCGTTATTTCACCGAGCAGTTTTACCTCACCGACATCAGCGGCGCGGCGTGCAAGATCGGGATCATTCACGACGCCGACCGGATGAATGACGAGGCGCAGAATGCGCTGCTGAAGACGCTTGAGGAGCCGCCGCGGGATACTTTGATCGTGCTGACCACCGGCAATCCGGCGAGTCTCCTGCCGACCACCCGTTCGCGTTGTCAGCAGATTCAGCTGCTGGAGAACGAGGTGAAGTTCGAGTATCCGGGGGCGGAGCGGGTATTTGCGGCGTTGGCCGGGCTCTTTTTTGAGGCCCGGGGCGACATTTTGAAGGGTGAAGAGGCGGCCGGGGTGTTGATCGCGGTGGCTTCGGCGTTGAAGGATGAGGCCGAGGGGGCGGCGGAGTCGGATTGGAATGACCGGGTGAAGGAGGCGGCGGCGTTTGATCCGGCGCTGGCGAAGCGGCTGGAGAAGCAGATGGAGTCGGAGGGGGCGGGGACGTACATGAAGAACCGGAACGCCTTTTTGAGTTCGATTCATAGTTTCGTCGGGGAGTTGTATTTGTTGTCGCGGGGGGCGGCGCGCGAAACGTTGGCGAATCCGGAAATTTTGCCGGCGGAGTTGCCGGGGGCGGTTGATCCGGAGCGGGCGGCGCGGTTTCTGGAGCTGGCGGAGAAGTTGTTGTTCAATATGAGGTTTAACGTCAACGAGGAGTTGGCGCTGCGGAATTTTGCGATTCAGTGCGCGGGGGCGTGAGGTAGCGTGCCAAGTACCCCGGTCAAGGGCCGCGCCCTTGGCCGACCGTCAGGCTCGGGATAGCGAGCCGGTCGCTGACGCTCTCTCGGCTCAGAGGTAGGAGCGAGGGAAAGCCGAGCGACGGGTCCAGGGCCACGCGGCCTTGGCGTAGAGTCAAGAGGGCGCGGAGCCCTCTTGCGGAGTGTGAGGCAGCGCCTCGCCGTTCCCGCTCCGGGCGAAGCCCCAGCTCAAGAAGGCGGAACGAGTTCCGCCGCTGAGCCCGGCCCGAGCGGAGGACGCAACCGCGTCCGGAGCGATCGTTCCGAAGCAACATACAAAATGGCTCCTCCATCCCCCCCTCCGTGCCTCCGTGCCTCCGTGCCTCCGTGCGAAACATTCTTCCACTCCAAGCCCTGCTTCGCTCAATCGCGCGTCGCAATTCGCGTTGCTCTTGCGCCGCTTGT
>CAZRFG010000336.1:0-3969 GCA_964599205.1 uncultured Victivallaceae bacterium | reverse complement strand
CCAATTCCGAATACCTGCGCTGTCCCGGCGTCAATTACGCGATCAAGCTGAGCGATGACCTCACCATGTTCCGTCAGACCTACGGCGCGGTTTACGTCAACAGCGCGCCCTACGTGCTGTCGCTCAAGGACGGGCAGTTTCTCAAAGCGGGGGCCTCCAAAGTCGCCTTTGCCGGCTGTTCCTATTCCGTTCCGGAAAAAGTCACGGTGAGCCGGATGATTTTCAACAACGACGTAACTTCGGAGCGCTACGGCCGCCCGTTTCTGGTCCATGGCGGGCGCTGCAATCTGCTCTTTTTCGACGGCCACGTCGCCAGCTTGACCAAAGACGAGCTGCCCCTGACCAATGCACCGCGCACCACCTCCTCCGGGCTCTCGATCATCAAAATCGGCTCGGCGGCGGACGAAAGCGGCAGCATGTACTACAAACTCTATTGATTGCCGGCTCCGCCGCCGGTTTCCCCTTGACAAATCGGCCGTCGCCATTACATTAGTGAAAATTACAAGCAGCCGTCCATTGAGAAAGGTAATCGTCCGATGCGCAAGTTTTTGTCATATTCGCTCCCCGCGTTGCTGTTGACCGGCGCGGCCGTGTTCGCCGCCGAATCCGAAAGCGTCAAACCGACCCCGGTAACTCCAGTGGCCCCGGCGGCCAAGCCGGCGGCCAAACCGGCGACCGCCGCGCCCAAATTCGTCCCCCGCGCCGAATTCGAGCAGAACTTCGCGGCACTGGCCGAGAAACTGCGCGGTCAAGGCGTCGCCAAAGTCGATCCGGCGATGAAAATTGAGAAGAGCGAAAAGTGCGACGGCTACACCCGCCACACCGTGAGCTACAACGTCGAAGCCGACGAGCGCATCGAGGGATTTTTGCTGATCCCCGACGACCTCAAGCCGGGCGAAAAGCGGCCGTTGGTGCTCTGTCTTCACGGCACCAATATCTACGGCAAGGACGCCGCCGTCAACGATTACTCCAATCCCGCTTACAAACCCGCCGACGCGGACGAAACGCAGAAGCGCAAAAACCGGGCGTTTGCCTACGACCTGGTCAAACGCGGCTTGATCACCTTTGCCCCCGACCGCGCCGGCTTCGGCAAGCGCTGTCCGACTCAGCCCGCCAACGGCATTCCGGGGATGAAAGAGTACGAAAAGCAGTTCGCGGCCGCCCATCCCGGCTGGAGCTACAACCACGGCAAAGCGATCCACGACCTCAGCCAGGCGCTCGACTTCCTGGTCGCCCTCCCCGAGGTCGACGCCGCCAACATCGGCACCATCGGCCACTCGCTCGGCGGCCGGGACAGCATCGAACTCATCGCCTTTGAGCCGCGGGTCAAAGCGGCGGTGATGAGCTGCGGCGGCGCGTTGCAATACCGCCCGGAGCTGTGGACCAGCGCCGACGCCCAGCGTGAATACCTCAACGGCAAGGAACTCAACCGCCAGGCCGACAATATGAATTTCTTCATCCAGTCGGCGGCCCCCCGGCCGCTCCTGGTGCTGATGGCGCTCAACGACTATTTGACCGACTACCCGGTCAACCTCCTCGACGCCATGCGGCCGATCCGCAAATATTACGACGCCCAGCTCGGCAACCCCAAAGCGCTGGAAAAACAGGGCCTCTTCGCCGTGCTGGCCCACACCAACGGCCACGACGCCCCCTACGAAGTCCGCACCGCCGCCTACGAGTGGCTGGAACGGCAGCTGACCGGCAAAATCAAGTGATTTGAAATGAAAAAGTCCGAATTCCAATTCAGCAGCAAAGCCACCCTGATTTACGGGGAGCTCAAACGCCGGATTCTCTCCGGACAATTGAGTCCCGGCGAAATGCTGCCGACCACCACCGAGATCGCCCACAATTTCGGCGTCTCGCGGGCCACCATCAACCAGGCGATGGCGCAGCTAGTCGCCGAAAAACTGGTCGCGCGCATCCGCCGCAAAGGCACTTTCGTCGAAGCCCCCGCCGGAAGTTCGCCGCAGAAGCCCCGCGGCCGCGACATCGGCTTTTATCTGCCGATGTTGAAAAGCGAAACCGATGAATTGACCAATTACGAAACCGTCTGGATTGAAATTTTCTCCGGCGCGCTGGCGGCGGCGGGCGCGGCGGGGTATCGCCTGACCGCGATTCCCGACCTCGGCGGCACGCTGGCCGAGAATATCGGACGCTATCCGGTCGACGGCGTGATCCTCCACGGCGGCGGGGTTCGCTTCTCGGCCTTTGAGCCGTTCATCATGAGCGGGCTCTGGCGCACCATGAACTACCTTTTGATCAATCGCGAAGCCGATTTCCAGTCGCTCAATTATATCGACGAAATCAGCTGCGAAGACATCATCTGGATTTTCGATGAGTTAATCGCCTGCGGCCATCGCCGGATCGGAGTGATCGGCAGCGACCTGACCGCCTTTTCCTATGCCCGCTATGTCGAGGGGTACCAGAAATCAATGAATGCGGCGGGGATTTACGATCCGGCCTTGCTCAAAAGAATCAATACCCTCGGGATCGACATGGAGCCCGCCCCCGGCGTGGCCGAGCAGGCGGTGCGCGAACTCCTCGCCCTCGACGAACGGCCGACGATTTTGCTGATCTACCGGATGCGCTTCCTCGATGCGGTGATGACCGCGCTCAAAAAGTTCGGCGTACGAGTGCCGCAGGATCTGCAAGTGGTGCTGGTCGAGAGCCGCCGCACCAAACCGTTTGCCTTTGAAGGACTCGCCATCAGCAGTTACGTCCTGCCGTCCAAGCGCGAATTCGGCGCCCTTGCGGTCAAAAAGATGATCGAGATCATCGACGGCAACTGCGAGCTCCCGGTTCACGCCAGTCAACCCCTGACCTTCTCGCCCGGTGAAAGCTGGATCCGCCCATAAAAAAAGGATTTGATCATGATTCGTCTTGCCGTCTGCGGGCTTTTGCTGAGCTCTTTTGCGCTTTTCGCCGTCACCGCCGAAGAACTCGCCGCCGCCAGGGGGGTGATCCGGGTGGACACCCCGGTGGCGATCACCGGGGACCTGACCTTTGACGCCGCCACCGAGCTCGAATTCAGCGGCGACGGCCGTTTCGAGCTGGCCAAGGACGTCACCGTCACCATCAACGGCCGTTTGAGCGCCGATATGCGGCAGATTTTCAGCGGCCCCGGCAAAGTCGCGGGCCAAGTCCGCACCGCCGCGGTCTATCCGCAGTGGTTCGGGGCCAAAGGCGACGGCGTGGCCGACGACGCTCCGGCGCTGCAGCAGGCGGCCGACCTGGCGCAGACCTCATCGTTCCGCAAACTGGTGATCCCGGCCGGGCGCTACCGGATCGAGTCGGGGGTCAAATTCCGCTGCAACATCGACGCCTTCGGAACGTTGGTCCGGATGATCGAGGTCGACGAAAAGAAAATCGAGCAGTTTTCCTACATGCCGATGTATTCGCCGCTCCGCGAAGCGACCGTCTCGTTTGAACCCGACGAGGAGTGGATCGAGCTCGATCCGGCCGCTTTCGGCACGATCAAGGAGGGGGCGTTCAAGCTCCCCCGCTTCGCCGCCCTTGACCGCGCCGACGGCAAAGGCAAAATCGACCTCGCCCCCGGCGGCACCCTGAAGCTCGCCAGCACCGATTTCTTCACCTCGCGCAAGAATGTCAAAGGCGACGAAGTCTACACCAAAAACGACATCTGCGAAATCGTCTCGCCGCAGGGCGACGTCTTCCCCGAATTCTGTTTCAGCTATCAGCTCAACGCCGACGGCGCCGAACCGTGGAGCGCCGGTCGGAGTTATCAACGCGGCGACTATTGCACGGCCGACGGCAAACTTTTCAAATCGCGCTACCCCTCCGGTCCCGGCAGTGAATTCCCGCACCGCTTCAAGGGCAAGGTGCCGATCGGCCCGCGTTCGCCGCGCGAGGGCGAGGAGATGCCGTTCAAGTACGCCGACGGCAGCGCCGACTCGATCCGGCTGTGGGCGGAAGTCAAAATCAGCGCCCGCTACGCGCCGCCCCAGACTC
>CAZRFG010000335.1:0-3974 GCA_964599205.1 uncultured Victivallaceae bacterium | reverse complement strand
GGGTTCGGGGGAGAAGAAAGAAACTTTTTTCAAAAAGTTTTGTCTTTTCCCCCGTCCGGGAGGCGCGTGTTTTTATACGTCAATTTTTGTTGCGGAGCGAGCGCAGCAGCATGCCGAAGCCGAGCAGGGCGGCGAAGGTGTAGCCGAAGATGCCGAGGATGGGGATATCGCGCCAGTGGGGGGGGATTTTGGCGAGGACGATCAAGCTGGAGCCGATGATCAGGCTGGCGAGCACGACGGCGTAGGCGAGGCGGTTGAAGGCGTGCTGGATGGTTTCGCGGAGGGGGTCGAGGCCCTGGTGCTGGAGTTTGACCGAGAGGTTGCCTTCGTCGACTTTCTCAACCAGGCTGTGGGCGACGCTCGGGAGGTCGGCGAGGAAGGTATAGACGTCTTCGGCGGCGTTTTCGGCTTTGTAGTAGAGTCGCCGGAGGTTGAAGCGTTTGCGGCCGGCTTTGCGCATTGCGTTTTCGAGGACTTCGAGGATTTGGAGGCCGGGGTCGCAGTCGCGGGCGAGCTGCTCGATGGTCATCAGCGCTTTGAACATCACGAAGAGGTTGGGACGCAGTGTGAGCTGGTGGCGGCGCATCACTTGCATCAGTTGTTCGAGGATGCGGGCCAAACTGAGTTTATCGAGCGGCAGGAAGAGATTTTCCTCGACCAGGTCGCCGAGGTCGCGCTCGAGGAGCGGCAGGTCGGGGCGGTGTTCGCCGGGTTCGGCGAGGTGCAGAATGGCGTGGGTGAGGCGCTGGTGGTCTTTGCGCAGGATCGACTGGACGACGCGGATGAAGTCGTCGCGTTCCTCCTCGGTGACCCGGCCCATCATGCCGAAATCGATAAAGGTCAGCATGCCGTCGTCGGCGAGCAGAATATTGCCGCCGTGGGGGTCGGCGTGGAAAAAACCGTGCTCGAAAATCTGGGCCATCACCGCATCGGCGCCGAAGCGGGCGATTTTGACCAGGTCGAAGCGGGCGCGGAGTTCGTCGGATTTGACCACGATATTGGCGGCGGTGCCGGTGACGAATCCCATGGTGAGGACGCGCAGGCCCGAGAGTTCGTCGTAGACCTTCATCGGCCGGATGCCGGGCTGCTCGGCCATATCGTCGGCGAAGCGCCTCGCATGGGTGGCTTCGACGATGTAATTGAGCTCGCGGGTGAGCACGTGGGAGAACTCCTCGACGATCCCGGTGGGGCGCAGCACCGCCATTTCGGGATCGGATTTCTCCAGCCGTCCGGCGAGGTGGTAGAGAATTTCGAGGTCGATTTTGATTTTGCGCTCGATACCGGGGCGCTGGACTTTGACCACCACGTCTTTGCCGTCGCAAGTAACGGCGCGGTGAACCTGGCCGATCGAGGCGGCGGCAAAGGGCTCGTGCTCGATCGAGCGAAAAAGCTGGTCGACCGGCCGTTTGAGTTCGTCCTCGATGATCTTCTGCGCCTCTTCCCAGGGAAAGCCGGGCACCCGGTCCTGGAGTTTGACCAGTTCGGCAATCATCTCGTGGGAGACCAGGTCGGGACGCGAGGAGAGCACCTGGCCGAGCTTGACGAAGGTCGGCCCGAGCGATTCGAGCAGCAGCCGCATCCGCTCGGCATTGCTCGGCGGCAGCTCAATCCGGCAGGTCTGGCCGCGGAGGCGCCGCCAGCACCACTGGTGTTTGCGCCGGGTCGCCTTGATCGAGTCGGCGACGTGCTCCAAGCCGAACCCGAAGAGGGCATCGACGATCTCCACATACCGTTTGAAATGGGTATAAGAGCGGTCCATCCGCGCCAGCTTGCGAATCAGCAGCATAAGTCAACACCTCCGCCCGACCGGGCCCACTCGCGTTTGCGTCTTTTTATTACAGTATAATGCAATCTTTGAAAATCAACCCGCCGCCCGGCAAATCGCCCGGATTTCGGCGTGGCGTTTTTTTCGCCTCAAGCGCCGCTCCGGTTTGACAAGGACGAATTTCGGATGTAAACTACGGTTCCAGCTCGCCGGAGCAGAAAACACTTTGCCCGTGAAATGCAAGGTTCGCGACAAAAATTTTTGTAATTTTTTTTCCCGAAAAGTCCGATTCCGGCGGTTGACAATCCGGCATCAGCGAGTACATTGTTTAACGTTGCGCCCCGGGCAAAGAGACGGGAGGCTGTTAATAACTTGTTAATAAGCTGTTCATGATTCGGGGGCGATTTTCGTAAGTCGCTCAATCTCGCCGAGATTGGGGCAATTTAGCGAAAATCGCCCGGAATCGGTTGCCGGACAGGGGCGGAGAATGATCGGTTTTGAGCTCAGAAATGGGCAAAATCCCGGATGATGTGAAAGTTGTGACCAGCACCGGCAAGCCGGCGGCGCAGCCGCCCTGAACCAGTCAAACCCCGATCATAAATCGGGACTTGAGACGCGCCGGACGAGTTGTTAACAACTTGCAGCAAAAGAGGTGGGCCGCAAACGTATGAAGCGGCGGGGGAACCGGGCCGGGGGGACCGGACAACGATCAGAACAAACTCTTAAGTGCAGAGATTACGATAATGGAAACGCGGGATAGATCGGCTTCGTCGGTATGGACGATTGCGGCCGGCCGTTTACAATCAAAGAGCCTCCAGTGCTACCGGCAATGGTTCGCCCAAGTGACGCCGTTGCGGCTGGAGGAAGACAGTGTGCTGGTCCTCGGCGTGCCCGACGACTTTTACGGCGAATGGCTGGTCGAAAATTACTCCGATTTGCTCGGCGAAGTGCTCGCCGATATTGACGGCATGGATTTCAGCTGCCTCTTTGAATCCGGCCACCTCCCGGCCGCTCCGGCTCCCGCCCCGACGGCCAAAAAAGCCGCCGCTCCGGCCGTTGCCGCGGCGACTCCGGCCGCAGCCGACAATCTGCTCACGCGGGTCTCGCTGATCAAGCACTCGTTTGACAACTTCATCGTCAGCGACGAGAACCGCCTCGCCTACATGTCGGTGCGGGCCGCGGTCGAGAGCCCCGGGCTCTACAATCCGCTCTATCTCTACGGCGCGAGCGGGGTCGGCAAAACCCATTTGCTCCAGGCCGCTGCCCAGGCCGCCCAGACCATGGAACAGCCGCTGCGGGTGCGCTACACCTCCTGCAGCGAGCTTCTTGAAAGTTTCTATGATCTCCTGGCCCAGAAGCGCCTCGGCGAATTCCGTTCATCGCTCCGCGACATCGATCTATTGCTGGTCGACGACGTCCACATGCTCGCCAACAAGCCGCAGATTCAGGAAGAGTTCTTCAACCTCTTCAACAACCTGAGCCATCAGCAAAAACAGATCATCCTGACCTCCGACAAACAGCCCTGCGAAATCAAAGGACTCGAAGCCCGGCTGGTCACCCGCTTCGAATCCGGCGTCACCGCCGAAATCGGCGTCCCCGAAGTCGAAGGCCGCCTCGCCATCCTCCGCATGATGCGCGAAGACACCCTGATCAAAGTCAAACTCGGCGACCCCATCCTCGAATTTCTCGCGCAACAGATCTCCTCCAGCGTCCGGCGGCTCAAAGGCGCCTTCATGCGCCTCGCCTCCTACGCCTCGATGCGCGGCAACACCCCGCTCACCGTCGAACAGGCCGAAACCTTGCTCGCCGTCCAGCTCTCCCAGGAGAGCGCCTCCAAAAGCATCTCGATCGATACCATCCAGCGCCAGGTGGCCGCCCAGTTCGGCATCTCGATCGCCGATATCCTCGGCTCCAAACGCCCGAAAAATATCGCCGAACCCCGCATGGCCGCCATGTACCTCTGCCGCCGCCTGACCTCCCACTCATTGCCCGAAATCGGCGCCGCCTTCGGCAAAACCCACGCCACCATCATCAACGCCGTCGCCAAAGTCCCCGAACTCTGCGACCGCGACGAACCCTTCCGCCGCACCGTCCAGAAAATCGAACAGCAGCTCAAACGCGGCTGACCTCAAAAAGCGGCAACCCCCAGCGCGCACGGGGGAGAAGACAAAACTTTTTGAAAAAAGTTTCTTTCTTCTCCCCCGAACCC
>CAZRFG010000334.1:0-4007 GCA_964599205.1 uncultured Victivallaceae bacterium | reverse complement strand
CCCCGGACGATTTGGCGTCCGGGGCTGACACCCGAAGCTTATTTGCGCTTGGCCCGCTCGCGGGCTTTCTGAAACACGGTGTACATCGGCGGGATAAAGGCGATCCCCACCAAGGTGGCGACCAGCATCCCCCAGAAGGTGGTGGCGCCGATCACCTTGCGGCTCTCCGCCCCCGCCCCGGTGGCGAAAACCAGCGGCAGCACCCCGAAGATGAAGCACCAGGCGGTCATCAGCACGGCGCGGTACCGGTAATTGGCGCCGTTGAGCGCCGAGCGCACGATCGACCTGCCGCTTTCACGCTCGCGCATCGAGAATTCAACCATCAAAATGGTGCTCTTGGCGCAGAGCCCAATCAGCATGATCAGCCCGAGCTGGGCGTAAATATCGAGCAGCATCCCTGCAAAATAGAGCGCCGCCGCCCCGCCCAGCATGGCGAACACCACCGACAGAATCACCGGCAGCGGAATCGTCCACGATTCGTATTGGGCGACCAGAAAGAGATACCCGAAGATCACCGCCATCGCCATCAGCAGCACGATCCGGCCGTCGTTGTTGCGCTCCTGGTAGCTCATGTCGGTCCAGCCGATCGAGTAGTCGCCGGAGAAATCGGCGGCCAGCAGCTGCTCGATCCGGTCCATGATCCGGGTGGTCGAAGCGCCGGGCGCGGGAATCGCGGTGATGGTCGCCGCCATGGTCTGGTTGAAGCGCTCGATCTTGCGCGCGCCCAGCGTGTTTCTGATATCGGCGACCGCGCTCAGCGGCACCATTTCGCCGGAGTTGTTGCGAATCATCAGATATTCGAGGTCGTTGAGGCTTGAGCGGTCCTTGGCGTCGAGCTGGAGTTTGACTTTGAACGAATAGCCGTAGAGGTTGAAGTCATTGACGTAGAGCGACGCCAGATTGCTCTGGAGCGAGGTGAAGATCCGGTCGACCGGCACCCCCAGCGCCTCCGCTTTGCGCCGGTCGATGTCGAGGTACAGCTGCGGGGTCCCGGCGTCGAAGCCGCTGAAGGCGTAGAGGACGTCGGGCATCACTTTTTTGTCATTGAGCAAGCCGAGCATTTTGCCGACGGTGCGGCCGAACATCTGCGGCGTTTCATTGGCCGACGAGCGCAGCGCGAAAGTCACCCCGCCGGTCACCCCCAGCCCCATGATCGCCGGCGGCTGGAACACCCGGACCCGGCCCTGCGGAATCTCCGTTCCCGCCGCCATCACCCGGTTCCGCAGCGCATTGATGCCGAGTTCCGGCGAATGGCGCTTGCTCCAGTCGTCCAGCGTGATGATGGCGAAGCCGAGGTTTTCGCTCGCCCCGCTCATGATCGAGAAGCCGGCGACGGTGGTCATATTGCGGACGCCGGGAATGGCGAGCGCCCGGTCGCTCAGCATTTTCATCGCCTTGCCGGTGCGTTCGAGCGACGCCCCGGGGGGCATTTCAAGTTCGCACATCAGCACCCCCTTGTCCTCATCCGGGAGAAAGCCGCCCTTGAGGTTGCGGAGCAGATAAAAATCGGCCCCGACCACCGCCAATACCACCACCGCGGTCACCGCAATTCGCCGGAGCATGAAGCGCGAGGAGCGCAAATACCCGTTGCGGGTTCCCGCCAGGCCGCGGTCGAACCAGTTGAAAAGAGCAAATTTACGCCGCTCGCCATCGGCCGGGCGCAGCAGGAGCGCGCAGAGCGCCGGACTCAGCGTCAGCGAGTTGAAGGCCGAAATGCAGAGCGCCACGCACATCGTCACCGCGAACTGGAGATAGATCGTCCCGACAATCCCGCCGTAAAAACCGATCGGCGCGTAGATCGCGACGGTCACCAGCGTGGTGGCCATGATCGCCCCGGTGATCTGCTCCATGCTCTTGACCGCCGCCTCGCGCGGCGAAAGGTGCTCCTCCTCGATCAGGCGCGTGCAGTTCTCCACCACGATAATGGCGTCGTCGACCAGCGAGCCGATCACCAGGATCAGCGCGAACATGGTCAGCACGTTGATCGAATACCCGAGGATCACCATGAAAAAGAAGGTCCCCAGCAGCGACACCGGAATCGCCAGCGTCGGCACCAGCGTCGCCCGCCAGTCCTGGAGAAAAATGTAGGTGATCCCCACCACCAGCACCAGCGTCAGGATCAAAGTCAGCGCGATTTCCTCGACGTTGACCAGGATATACCGGCTGGGGTCGTAGCATATTTCCGACTCGACGCCCTCCGGGAAGCGGGTCTTGAGCTCGGCCAGCAGGGCATTGGCGTTCTCGACCAGTTTAACCGCGTTGGCGCCGTCCTGCCGGTAAATCGCCACCGCGACGCAGGGCTGGCCGTTGTAATGGCCCTCGTCGGTGTAGCGCTCGGCGCCGAGTTCGAGCCGGGCGACATCGCCCAGCGTCACTTCTTCGCCGCGCGCCGTGGTCATCACCACGATATCCCGGAACTCTTCGACCGTCTTCAGGCGGCCGGTGACATCGAGCTTGAGCTGCAAATAGGCGTTGGAGTGCTCCGCCCCCAGCGAACCGGCGGCGGCTGGGTTGTTCTGCGAGGAAATTTTTCCGATGATGACTTCCGGGGTCAGGTTGAGCGCCGCCATTTTGACCGGATCGAGCCAGATCCGCATCGAGTAGTTGCGTTCGCCGAGGATTTCGACATAGCCCATCCCCGGCAGCCGGGCAAAGGAGTCCTTGACGTTCATCCGGACGTAATTGGCCAGCTCCAGCAGCGACAATGCCTTGCCGTTGGTGCGGAAGACATAGACCCCGACCATGTCGGTCGACTGCTTCTTGGTGACCACCCCGATCTGCCTGACCGTGGCCGGCAGCTGGGCTTCGGCGCGCTGGACCGCATTCTGGACGTTGACCTGGGCGATGTCCGAATTGCTGCCCGGTTTGAAGGTCAAGGTCAGCGTATAGTTGCCGTTGTTGTCGCTTTCGGATTTGAAGTAGAGCAGATTCTCGATCCCGTTGATCTGCTCCTCGATCACGCTGGCGACCGTTTCGGCGACCACCTGCGAGGTTGCGCCGGGGTACATGGTGGTCACCTTGACGGTCGGCGGCGCGATTTCCGGATACTCGGCGATCGGAAGTTTCCACAAGGAGATCGCGCCGACCAGCACGGTCACGATCGAAATGACAAAGGCGAACTTGGGGCGGTCGATGAAAAACTGGGCAAACATGGCGGCTCCTTACCTGACGTCGGCCGGGGCGACCGGCGTGACCGCCATGCCCGGAGTGACTTTGTGGGTGCCGTCGATGATGACCCGCTCCGAGCCGTCAAGCCCCTCGAGCACAATCTGGAGATTGCCGGAGAGATCGCCGGCCCGGATTTTGCGGCGCAGCACCCGGTTTTCGGGGTCGAGCACAAGGACGCTGTATCCCCCCTCTTCGGCGATCAGCGCCGAGGGCGCCACCGCGACCATCGGCTGCTCCGATCTGGCCGAGAGCAGCACGGTGACGAAGCCGCCCGGCAGCAGCTGGCGGTCGCGGTTTGCAAAGGTCGCCCAAAGCGTCAAAGTATTGGTCGAGGGATTGATCTTGTTGTCGATCATGGTCACGCCGGCGGTTTCGGGATAGACGGTGTCGTCGGGCAGCTGGATTCTCACCACCGCCTTTTGCCGGATGCCGTCGGGGCCGCCGAAGTTGCGGCGGAACACCCGCTCACTCAGACTGAAACGCACGTAGATCGGCGCCACCACCTCGATGTCGTTGAGCCGTCCGCCCTGCGGGGAAACCAGATTGCTTTCAGTGAAGATGCTCTTGCCGATCTTGCCGGTCACCGGAGCGGAAATCCGGGTGTACGAAAGGTTGTTTTCGGCGTCGGTCAACTGCGCGTTGATCTGCTTCAATTTGGCGCTGGCGGCGTCGATTTCGAGCACCGACTTATCGTAAGCGGCCATCGCCACCGCGTTGCTTTTGAGCAGGGTTTTGCTGCGGTTGAACTCAAGTTCGGCGTAACGCAGCGCGGCCTCGAGCTCCAGACGCTGGGCCTGCAGGCTCTCCACGGTGGCGCGGTCGGTGGTGTCCTCGATCTC
>CAZRFG010000333.1:0-4021 GCA_964599205.1 uncultured Victivallaceae bacterium | reverse complement strand
CCCGCACTCACAATCTGGACCGCTTTCTGGCTTTTTTACCTTCACACCAAGGTCCGTGCTCTACGCGCCCGGAACAAGCCGGATGATCGGGAAAAACCGGAATAAACTCGCATCCGGATCGTGCAAAGCACGGAAAAGACGCCCCCCGTTCCGGTTCGTTCGCCTTCTCCGCGAAAGATCGTACCCCTTCTTAATACCGTATCCGTGATTGGCGGATCTACCTCCGCAACCGCCTGGAATAGTCATCGCTGGCGCGCATCATCGCCTCGACATTCTCGACCGGCGTGCCCGGGAGAATGGTGTTGCTGCAGCCGAAGAGGTGCCCGGTCGGGCCCGCCCCCTCCAGAATCGCCATCGACTGCCGGTAAACCGCATCCGGCGAAAAACGCCGCAGCGTGTCCCCCGCCGCATTGGCCCACAGCACCAGCTTCGGATAACGTTGGCGCAACTCGGCCGCGGTCATTCCGGCCAGATAATCGACTTCGCCGAAGCCGGGAATGCCGGCCTCGTTAAAGAGGTAATCAGTGATCCCCCACAGCTTGCCGTCGCTCCGCCAACAGTAGTGAATGCCGAGCTCGCGGGCGCGGGCGCTGAACTTCTTCAGCCGCGGCATCTGGAGTTCGTAAAAGGATTCGGGCGAATACATGGTGCCGTTGTTGTCGGCCATGTCGCCGCCGCCGAGCACCACCCGGATGCCGCGCCCGGCCAGCGCATCCAGTCCTGCGAGCGCCACTTCAAGCTGGGCGTCGAGGATGTCCGCGACCGCCTCTTTTTCCAGCAGCACCGCCATCATCGCCCCTTCGTCGAGGCCGACGCTGAAGCCGCCGCCGGGGGCGGCGACCAGCATCTCGTCGCCGAGGCGCTGCTGCATCTTCGCCTCCCAGACGCCGGCGGTGTCCTTGGCACTTTCGCTCGCTTGGTGACAGGAGGCCACCATCTTTTTGGCGATCGCGGGCCAGTCGTCGACTTCGCGGGGCGGAATATTGGTCTCGACCCGCGAGAAGTTCATCGCCCGCGGATCGTAGCCCCAAATCTCCCACTCCCCGTCGGGGTTGCCGTAGAGGAACCGATATTCGTCAAGCTGTTTCACCGGTTTGGCGTCGCGGCGGTAGCCGTAACGCAGGACGTCCATTTTCATCGCCCGGTTGAGGGCGATGAGATCCTCGTCGATCTGCGCCGAGAGTTCGGCGAAGGCGCTGCCGCCGCGCATGTGCGCTTTGGCCTGTTCGTACCACAGGGTCGGACTCCCGGTCCAGGCCGGGCGGCCGAGAATCGCCGAGGCGACGTCGCATGCCACGGTGGGAGTGTACCCGGCGATCCGGTCGACCGGCAGATTGTGGATCGTGGCCAACACCCGTTCACGTCCGCTCATCTTCATGATTCAACTTCCTTTCCCATGATTCGGTAATACAACCGACATTTTGCTGCAATAACTCGACGGTTCCCGAAAAAATTGCAAAAATCCCTGATTTCCTTTCTTGACGAAGCGACAATCCGGTGCTACGATAAGGAGAGCCTTGGAAAAACCGGAAAAAGCCAGCTTGTTTCACCGCTATAAGAATACTCCGGAATGGCCGCCGAACCAAGACCGTTTCCACTGAATTATTACCATAATGAAAGATTTGGCCATGAAAGTACGTCTGCAATACTGGGGCATCGCCCGAAACGACTGCCGCAACAGCCGGAACCACCAGCTCGATCACGAACACTATTTCTGGCAGGTGACGGTGGCCGGCGGCGGGGCCTTCACCTTTTTTTGCGACAACCGCAAGTACGAGATCGCCCCCGAGGACATTTTGATCATTCCGCCGCACTGCCGCCATCATTTCCGCTTCAATGAGGAGATGGCCCTGACGATGACGGTGAAGTTCCGGATCGACGACGTTCCGCCCGAACTCGCCGACCGCTTCACCCTGATCCCGGCCTCGCGGCGGACCGGGATGCTGATCGCGACCTTTCACCGGCTGCTGATCGAGTTCATGCACGACGGCGTCGACAAGGATACGCAGCGTGAGTTCGCGGTCAGCGGCGGCCGGGATGTGATCGTGATTGAGAAATTCATCGAAGCGATGCTGATTTTCTATCTCGGCGGCGACCAAACCTCCTCGCCGGACCTGGTGATGCAGATCAAAAACTTCGTCCGGTCCCGCCAGGGCAAAGCGGTCAAGGCCGCCGAGCTGGCGCAGCACTTCAAATACTCCCGGGGGCATCTTTCGCAGCTGGTCCGGTCCCTCGCCGGCAAGTCGCTCAAAGAACTGATCGACCGCGAGCGGACGCTGATGATCCAGCGTTATCTCGAGTATTCGGAAATGAACGTCGAGGAACTCGCGGAATTCCTCGGTTTCTCCTCCAGCATCCAGTTCTGCAAGTTCTTCAAGCGGATGCTGTCGATGGCGCCCGGGCAGTACCGCCAGAGCTGCCTGATGGGCAATCTCAAAGCCGGGCGTCCCCCGGCATCCTGACCGCCCCCCTTCCCCGGCGTAATGGCATGCCGCAGGTCCTCTTGCCCCATTGAATTAAAGAGCATTAATGACCGCCATATCAATATCAAAGCCGGGTCAAAGCGGCTTGCGGAAGTGGCAACGAAAACGGTTCAGATTTGAACTTCCAAATTTGAAACTTTCGCGTTTTGAGCGCCTTTACTTAATGTTGCCGTCAACTGCCGGGGCATTGAAGTATCGCTGCAAAATCGCGGGCATTAACGCCCGGCGACGCCGAACGGGATATGCACCGACGGGGTGAAATCTTTGGCCGCATCAAGGTGGGGGTGACGCTGGTCGTCGAAGAAAATATGCGGCCTCAGCGTCGAAAGAATCCGGCCCTTGTTCAGGCCGCCCAGAAAGTGGGTTTCATCGACCGTGATGTTCCAGTCGCGCAAGGTGGTAACAACGCGCTTGTGCGCCGGGGCACTGCGGGCGGTGACGATCGCGGTTTTCAGGAATCGCCGGTAACCGGGATCGGCCTCCTCGCGTTCATCTTCGAGCTGGCGCAACGCGCCGAGTTTGCGGAAGAGGTCGCTGAGCGGTCCCGGCGCCAGCGCGGTGCCCGAATTGGTGCGTTCGGAATGGTGAAACGCATCGAGTCCTTCTTGCTGATACACCTTTTCCGCGCTGTCGTCGGCGACCACGCCGTCAAAGTCAAAAGCAATGCGGAGTTCTACATCTGTCTCGTCATCGGCGACGGCGCTCGGCAGCACCATCCCCGCCGGATAGCCTTTTTTCAGCGCCTCGTTCACATCGGACTCGTTGGCGGAGAGAAAGAGCGACACATTATACGCCGGGATGTAGCGAAAAGGGGAATTTCCGCGCGTAAACGCCGCGCGGACGATGCCGAGTTGATAGTGTTCGATCGACGTGAATACCCGCAGTCCGGTGTCGGAATCATTGCGCGAAAGCAGCACCACTTCAGCGGGCTGCCGTTCCGGAAAAATCCGATTGAGTTCGAGAAAACGCCGGACGAACGGAAAGGCTATTCCCGGTTTTAAAATATCATTTTCGTGGGCTCGTTGATACTCCCGATACGCGCGGACCCCTTTTTCGCGAAACACAGCGTCGGCCTCATCGAGCTCAAACAACGCGCTCGATGCAACCGCAATCACCAATTTATCTTCGATCGGGTATGCCATTGTCGAAATCTTTCCATAGGGTTTCCCGGACTTGCATCGTACGAAAATTGACCATTCGCAAATGGAGATACGGTCCGGCGAATAAATTACACCATTTTTCGATCAAAGCCAGCGGCGCATGCCAATTTCTTGCGTTGAATTCAAATGTTGCGCTCTCGCCATGGCACCGGCATCGCATGACCGGCGCGCTCTGCCACGCCCGCTTCAGCAGCGCGTCACGATCCGGCAAATCGGCAAAACGGGCAATCAGTTGCGGCGGCACGCCGAGCCGTTCGGCATTGCCGCTCCGCCGCAGCCACCTCTCGTGTTCGTCGATTTCAAACCAGACCTCGCGCTCGTAATTTCCCCAGAAGCCGGATTTCATCGCATTTTCTCCATTCCCCGCAGCACCGCCAG
>CAZRFG010000332.1:0-4025 GCA_964599205.1 uncultured Victivallaceae bacterium | reverse complement strand
AGCGCTTCCTCTGGCAAGGCTTCCCCGCCCCCGTTACGTCCCGGCACCTCCCGCCCCGCCTCGCCGACGTGGTTTCGGTGGAACACGGCTGGCGCGAGAGCTCCGAACCGATGCCGCCTTCGCCCGATTCCGGTTCCGCCCTCTCCTGCGATCACTGGCGGCGCTATTGCATAACCCCCGGCAGCCGCCACGTCCACGCGGTCAGCCTGCTCCCTGACGGCAAAACCGGCGACCGGTTGCTCTGGGCCACCCTCCAACCCGACTTCGACGGCCAAGTCGCCGCCAGCGCCATCGCCGTCGACACCGCCGACCGCCTCTACATCGGCGCCACCCTCGGCGTCCAATTGATCGACAACAACGGCCACCAGCAAGGCATCCTCCCCCTCCCCTCCGGCCGCCCCGTCCGCGACCTCCGGCTGGTCGACTCCACCCTCCACGCCCTCGACCTCGACGGCAGACACTTTACACGCCTCCTCAAAACCCGCGCCGCCGATCCCGACGGCCCGCCGCAAGCTCCGTCCAGGATCGAGCTCTGAACACCGTCCTTTTGCCGCTCAGTCCGGAGGGATTTCCGCCCCCGCTTGATCCCCTGCGCCAAAGGTCCGAAGATTTTTCCCTTTTTTTTCGAAAAACGTCCTTTATGCGGGGAGTGACACGTCGACACCCGGGCTGCTACGGCTTCTTCGCAAGGGCCGATTCTTTGACGTAAAAGATGCGGTCGATGCGGATGTCGCTCACTTCGGCGGCGGGGCGTTTGATGCCGAAGCCGGCGATGTAGCAACGGTAGGAACCGGTGAAAGTGCCGAGGTCGACCACCCGGTATCGCGCTCCCTTGACGGCGGCGACGGGGACGGTTTTGTCGAGCAGCGTTTCTTTGGTTTTCGACTTCCCGACGGTGAAGCGGAAAGCGTCGCCGGAGTCGGCGGAACCGTCGCAGCGGATTTCGGCGAAGAGCCGGTAGGTCTCGCCTTCTTCAAGATTGTAGCAATATTGGAGGAACTGGCGGCGGTCGCTGCCGCCCTTGAAGTCGGCGATTTGGCGGCCGGAGCCGGGATCGGTTTCGACCGCGGCCCATTTGCTGAGAAACGTGATGCCGAGCCCGGAGCCGCCGGAAATGACGGTACGGTCACGCCAAGTAAGGTTGCGGCAGAGTTCGGGAATTTCGCCGGCTGGCAAAAGGTCGTACTGGCGGCGGAGGCGGTCTTCGTAGACTTCAAATTCACTCAGTTCATCGTAGTAACGGTTGCCGGCAAGGCGGCTGAGGCGCATGAATTCCCAGGCGAGTTCGGGCGCGCTCTCCCGGATCGGAAAGGGGCGCTTCGCCTCGCGGGCGTATTTCTCCAGCTGAACGTACCGCTCCAGGACGACGGCGTCGAGCGAAAGGCGTTCGCGCCGGATGCGGTTGACCCGTTCCACCCGAACGTCGGGAGCGACGCTCAAAGTGGTGCTGCCGAGGTTCTCACCGTGTTCGATTTCCCCCTGCGCGGCAGCCAGCGCGCGGTCAAAAAGTTCATAGGCGGTCAACACTTCCTCGTCGCCCAGCCAGGCGCAGTTCTTCATGTAGCAGGTCAAATTAAGATCGGCCTTGAGGGCGGATTGATGGATCAGATCGAGATAACTCCGGAGATGCGGGGCGGCCGCGGGCCCATAGTAGCCGGTGAGGAATTCGTCGATCAGCGCCTGGTCATCGGCCTGGGGATTCCACAGCAAGTGGAGCAGCAGCCAGGTGCGGAGCCGGATGAAGTCGCCGGTCGCGCTGCCGTTGTCGCCCTGTTCGTAAACCCCGACCGCGCGGTTGGCGGCGAAAGTGCGGATATTGGGCCCGAGGGTGTATAAATTGGGATGGGGATAAAAAAACTGGGTGAAGTTGGTGACGTAATCCCAGATGAAAAGCCGGGGGGCGATCGCTTGCCAGGCAAGCAGGTCGTCCATGAATTTCCGGTTGCCCGGATCGGTCATCGGATGGAGAAAATTGATTTCGATCGAGCAGAGCCGGATGATCACGTTGTGACGCGGCCGGATATCTTTCGGAGGTTGGCGGCTGTAGGTGTAGGCGAGCGTTTCGACCCAGACGTCGGGATAGACCTTTTCGATCTCGGCGGCGACGCGGTTGACGGCTTGGAGCAGCAACCCCGAGGGACTGCCGAAAGATTGGTCGGCGGCGCGACAGCGGTCGCACCGGCAGTTGCCGCCCCAGTCGTTCTGCGAAATTGAAATGAAACCGGGGCGGGGATTGGTGGTGCGGATGCGTTCGATCGCGTTTTTGGCCATTTCCGCAACCATGTCGTCATTGGAGAGGCACATCTGGGCCGTGGTGCGTTTACCGTCGACAAGGGCGTACCATTCGGGGTGATCGGCGAAATACTTCGCCGGCGGCAGCAGCGTCCGAAAGGTGTGGACAAACCCGGCGAAATTGTAGTAGCCGCCGAACTCCTCGGAAATTTTGGCGTAATGCCCGTTGTCCTTGAGCCGGGCGGCGAAGGCGTCGGTTTTGAGCGCGCGGTTGAAATTGAGGTCGCGGTAAAAGAAGACCGGGGCGTAGCGAATGTCGAGTTCGCCGACGGTGATCGCCAGATTGGCCGGAATGGTGCTCTCGGTGGCGGTCCACCAGCGGCAGCCGAGCCGGTCTTCGAGCAGAGTGTAGACGGCATAAAGCGTCCCCCGGGGCGGGTTGCCGGTGAGGATCAAGTCGCTGCCGACGGTGCGGATGATGATTTCATCGGCTTTGAGGCGGTCGAGATCGACGTCGGCAAGCGCCCGGCGGACGGCGGGGGAGTCGCCGATCCAGATCCGGTTGGCGGCGGGCGCGGCGGAAGCGGCGACGACCGGCAGCCGGACGCCGGAGATTTCGCGGAGATATTTCTGGAGTTCGGCAGCGGCGGTCGCCTCGGCGGGCCGGGGCGAATCGGGGAGCACGATGACGTAATCGCTGCGGCCGCCGCCGGTGAGTTGAAGGGTCTTTTCGGCGGCGCCGGCGCTGAGCCACAGCGCGACGGCAAAAAGGAAAAATCCGGTTCGCAACATCAGCAAACTCCTTGACGCTTTCCCGCAGACGGGAGGGTTGATCTTCACTCGTGCTTAATTAGGAGTACCCCCGCGGCCGGAAGAATGCAAGCCGAAAAAGTAAAAAAATAAATATTTTTTCATTCAGAAGTCACTCAACGATAAACATATAAAGAAATAAATCCGAGCAAAAAATCCATCCCTCCGGCCCGCGTCCCGCTCCCGGCTTGACGGCGGCAGTGAGCGAAATGAAAAATCCGGCGTCCGGCCTGCTCTCCGGCGATTCAGGCGGCGGGGACGGCTCAGGGGTTCGGGGGAGCGGGTGTGAAGAAACTGATAATCCGCGATGATTGATTGACAAAGATGGTGCGCGAGGGGGGACTTGAACCCCCACGCCTTGCGGCACCGGAACCTAAATCCGGGGCGTCTGCCATTCCGCCATTCGCGCACATGCGATGTTGGGATACTATAACCCGTTCCGCGAGGTTCCGCAATCGGGAGGGCCCGGTTTTTCGGCATATTTTCGGCTTCCTTTCTGGAAAATCCGGCGGAACGGTGTATTGTTTAATGACATGCAATCGTTTCCACAGGAAAGAACTTGACCTCCATGATCGAAATCGCTGAAGAGTCCCACAAAAAAGTGGAACGCGCGCTCCTCGTCGGGATCCGGACGCCCGACGAAACCGCGGCCGAAGTGAACGAGCACCTCGACGAACTGGCCGACCTGGTCCGCAACCTCGGCATCACTCCGCTCGAACCGGTCGTCGTCAACCTCCACTCCCCCGTGGCGCAGTACTGCGTCGGCACCGGCAAGGCCGAGGAGATCGCCCGGCTCATGCAGGAAAACGAAGCCGAATGCATCGTCTTCGACAGCCCGCTCTCCCCCTCCCAGCAGCGCAACTGGGAACGGTTGACCAAGAGCTGCGTGATCGACCGTGAGGAGGTCATTCTCGATATTTTCGCCGAACGCGCCTCCACCCGCGAGGCGGCGCTCCAGGTCGAACTCGCCCGCACCCGCTACT
>CAZRFG010000331.1:0-4090 GCA_964599205.1 uncultured Victivallaceae bacterium | reverse complement strand
TGGACTGCGACTCCGTACGACGGAGGGCGGGATTGGCGCTTCGCGCTTTTTTTTAGCCTGCGGCACTTTTTACTTTTTTTTAGAGCAGCGACTGCGCGTCGACGTCGGCGTATACCTCGACATCCTTCGGCGTCTTCCCGCGCAGAATCTCTTCCCTCAGCACGTACCTCACCCGCCCCAGCGCATTCCCCCGTATCAACGTAATATACCGGTACTTCGTCTTGATCCGCTCAATCGGCGCCGGCGACGGCCCCGACAACTTGATCGGCTCCACACAGTACGGCCGCAACCGCGCCGTAAATTCCTCCGCAAACTCCGCCACCCGCCCCTCGTCCAACCCCTGGAAATGCACCGCGATCAAATAACTGTACGGCGGATAATGCAACATCTCCCGCGCTTCCAGGTCGTAATCCCGGAAACTCTCGGAATCCTGCTCGGCCGCAAACCGGATCGTCTCATTGTCCGGATTGTAGGTCTGGATAATCACCTCGCCGCGCACCGCCCCCCGCCCGGCCCGCCCCGCCACCTGGGTCAACAGCTGAAACGTCCGCTCCGGCGCCCGGAAATCCGGCATCAGAAGATTGCTGTCCGCATTGATCACCCCCACCAGCGTCACGTTCGGGAAATGCAAACCCTTGGCGATCATCTGGGTGCCGATCAGAATGTCGATTTCCCCCCGCTTGAAGCGCTCCAGCACCGTTTCGTAATTGCGGCGGTCGCCCTGCATCGAGTCGGAATCCATCCGCACCACCCGGGCATGACCGAATGCCGCCATCGCCGCACTCTCGATCTTCTCAGTGCCGATCCCAGTGTAACGGATCTCCGGCGAACCGCAGCTCGGACACTTCTCCGGCGCCGGTTTCGACGCGCCGCAGAGGTGACAGCTCAATTGCTGGCGCTGCCGCGAATAGGTGAACGGCACCGAGCAGTTGGGACACCCCGCCTCAAACCCGCATGCCTCGCACAACATGATCCGGGCATAGCCGCGGCGGTTGAGAAAGAGGATTGTCTGCTCGCCCTTTTCCAGCCGTTCATGGACGGCGTCGATCAGAATTTTGGAGAAAAAATTAGACTTGCCCTTTTCCGGCGGGCCGCCGAGACGCTGGTCGACGATCCGGATCACCGGCTTCAACTGGTTGAGCACCTGGCTCTTGAGTTTGAGGTGAAGATATTTGCCGGCGACCGCGTTGCGGTAACTCTCGGCGGACGGGGTGGCGGAGCCCAGAATCACCGCCGCACCCTCCATTTTGCCGCGCATCACCGCGACGTCGCGGGCGGAGTAGCGCGGGGCTTCGGATTGCTTGTAGGAAGTTTCGTGCTCCTCGTCGACCACGATCAGTCCGAGTTTGGCAAAAGGGGCGAAGAGCGCCGAGCGCGCCCCTACCGCGATCGCCACTTCGCCGCGGCTGATCCGGTGCCACTCGTCGAAACGCTCCCCGTCGCTGAGACCGCTGTGCATTACGCTCAAGGCATCGCCGAACCGGGCGCGGAAGCGCCGCACCGTCTGCGGGGTCAGCGAAATTTCCGGCACCAGGACGATCGCCGACTTGCCCTGTTTGATGGTGCGAGCGATCGCCTGCAAATAAACTTCGGTCTTGCCGCTGTTGGTGACCCCCTCCAGGAGCAGCACGTGGCGCTTCTCTTCGCCGCTCAGCATCCGGTCGATCGCCTCCAGCGCCTCGGCCTGGTCGGCGGTCGGGGGCAGGGGCTCGGAGCCGACGCTCTCGGCGTTGGCAAAGGGATCGCGGCGGACCGCCCGCGCGCTCTTTGCCAGCAGCTGGGCTTCGAGCAGGGTTTTGACGCTGGCGCGGGTCGCGCCGGAGCGGGTCAGCAGCTCTTCGAGGTCGGCTTCGCCGATCGCGATCAAGGTTTTGAGGATGCCGACCCGGGGGAGGAAACTCTTTTTGCTCTGGTTGGCGCGGATGAAGTTCTCCGCCGCTTCGAGGTCGGCGAGCCGGTAGTAGTCGCGGAGTTTTTCCTTGACCTTGCCCTGGCGCACCGCGCTCGGCAGCAACGTCCGCACCGCCTGTTCGGTGGAACAGCAGTAGTATTGCGCCATCCACTCGCCGAGCTCGACCAGCTTGGCCGGCAGCCGCGCCCGGCCGGGGGCGAAGTCGATGATCGCCTTGAGCTCCGGCCATTCGCTCTCGGCGGCGAAGCCGAGGATGAAGCCGTCGCGCTCGGAACGGCCGAACGGCACCGTGACCTGATCCCCGACCCGCAACTGCCCCGCGAACTTCGGCGGAATCAGGTAGTCGAAGGCCTTGTCAAGCGAAAGATCGATGATCACTTTGGCGATGCGCATGGTATATCAAAAAGTTAGGATGTTGAACGAAAGAATGTACATCCTGCCGGGCTAAAAGCAAATGACTTTTCTATTTTTATCGGCGGGTGGATTGAAAAAGTAGAGGATCGATGTGATATTGTTGACGGCGGCGGGAAATTGCACGGAGGAGACAATGATGAAAATAAGACTGAAGAAGTTGTTTTTTTTCGACGCTCCGGGGAAAGGGGCATTTTTTGCTCTGATTTTGCTGCTGTGCGGCGGGTATATCTTGATTTCACTGCAATGGTTATTGGTCGGTTCGATGTTATGCGGGACATGCGGATACCCGGCGGAGCCGCCGCCGTGGCTCGTTGCGGGATTTTTTTTGCTGCCGATAATCGGTATCGTGATTGCCGGGTATTATCTTATTTTGACGGTTCAGGTATATTGCCGGCATCTTTCGTGGCGGGTGATCGGCGGCTGCGCCGCATTGACCGTCCCGGTGGTATTCGCTGCTTGGTACTGGGAGTGGATGCGAGACGCTTCGTATATGATATCCACCCCCACCCGGAGGGGGCTCTGGCTGGACGGACAGTGCGTTTTTCTCGGCATTCTGGCGTGGTGGCTCGGCGTCGGCGTGTTGTTGCCGCTGGCCGCGGCCAGGAAGACATGGCTGGCAATGGCGGCGACATGTTCCGGCGCCGCCGGATGGTTTTTCGGCATTTTGGCGCTCGGCATGTTTTTGAATCCCTTTAAATATTTTTCTCTCAGCGCAGGAAGTGACTTGGGGTCGCCGGTGTGGGATATTGCGTATGGTCTTCCGATCAGCATCACGCTTGCTCTTTTGGCGATTGCGGTGACGACGGCGCTCCGGGCATCTCTCTGGGCCGAACTCGACGGGGTTGCGGTACGGACGTTTTTTTCAAAGCCGGTGATCGCGCTTTGCCTGGTCGCAGTTGCGGCATGGGTCGGGCAATGCCTCTTTGCGATCGTACTCGACCACCGGGTTCTTGAGGTGCGGCAGGGGCTTGAGCGGAGCCTGGGCATAGGGCTTGATGATACCTCTTTTGCGGCGGCATTTTACCGGGGGCGGCAACCGGCCCCGGAACGATTCACCCGTCTTTCTGAACTGAACTGGAACTGCGACTTGCCATATCATTACTCTTCAGCCTATGAGGGAAGCTCGATGGCTCTTTGGTGTATAGAAGATCCCGCCGCCGTCAAAGCGGTCAGGGAGCGCCTGCGGCAGCACCGGGTCATGGTTGAGGAAATTGACCGCTTTTGTGCCGATATGCCGCTTATGCCGGAAATGCAAAATTTTTTCCGCAATCGAGCGAAGATCGGATGTCGTTCGGACCGGCTGATTCCCCGGATTCAATCTTTACGAATCGCCTTGGCGATTCATGATAAAAATCTTCCCGAGATGATGCGGGTGTGGCGTCTCTACCGGCATTGGTTGGAGCAACGGATTGACGATGATACATTGAGCTCGCCCAGTAACGCGGCGCAGGATCTTGAGGATTTTCAAGGGCAATGCATGGCGGTGATCAATTCCGGTTTGGCAAAGGAAGCGGAACTCGATGAAATTGCCCGTTTCTGCGAAACGATGGCGGCTCGACGCGACGAGTTGCGTAAAGCGGTTCGGCAGGGATGCGCCCGACTGGATAATGGCGATATCGAGTACATTCTTTTTGAAAATGTTGATGAGATGAACTTCCGGGCAAGTGAAATCCGCTGGCTGGTTCCACAACTTTGGATCACCTGCCGGTTGTATCAGAAGATAATTTTGACGGCATATTCCGAAACGAAAATTCCGGATCATCT
>CAZRFG010000330.1:0-4109 GCA_964599205.1 uncultured Victivallaceae bacterium | reverse complement strand
TGTTTCCGGTGATGCGGGGGCAGGGGTACTGGGCGATTGAGAAACTCTTCACCGGCGACACCGCCCGGCTGCTGACCGCCTCGTCGCTGTTCGGCGAGCTTCCCGGCGGCGACGGCGGGCTGATCATCGTGGTGGTATCGGTGCTGTTTTTGAAGGTGATCGCTTCGGTACTGACGGTGGATTCCGGCGGCGACGGCGGGATTTTCGCCCCGGCGATGTTCATCGGGGCGTTCACCGGGTTCGGGTTCGCCCGGCTGGTCAATCTGTCGGGGATCATCGAGCTTCAGGAGTGCAACTTTGTCGCGGTCGGGATGTGCGGAGTGTTCACCGCGGTGATGCGGGCGCCCTTGACCGGGATCTTTCTCATCGCCGAGGTGACCGGGGGGTATATTCTCCTGGTGCCGCTGATGATCGTGTCGTCGGTGTCGTATTTTGTGGCCCGTTTTTTTGAGCCCAACTCGATCTATCGCAAGGCGCTGGCGGAGTCGAATCTCCTCGGCGACGACCGCGACGAGTCGATGCTGCGGCGGCTGGCGGTGCGGCTGAGCGTGGACAAGCATTTCGTCGCTTTGCAGCCGACGATGCCGCTTTCGCAAGTCAACCGGATTGTCGAGGAGACCCGCTGCGAAGCCTATCCGGTGCTCGACGACCGCGGCCGGCTGCTGGGTCTGATGCGGCTGGAAAAGGTGCTGCAGGCGATGTTGCATCCGGAGATTTACGGCCACTTGCTGGCTTTTGACCTGATGGAGACGCCGCGGCCGGTGCTGTCGCCGGACGACGACCTGGCCTGCGCGATGGCGGCGTTTGACCGGAGCGGACTGAAAGTGCTGCCGGTTTGCGGTGAAGACGAAGTTTTTCTGGGATTTCTTGATAAGGCGCCGATTTTCGCCAAGTACCGCAATATGGTACGCGAGTCGGACAGTTTCTAAAAACAACCAACCGATGGAGGTGTTCAATGTTAGCTGTATTGTTTCTGCTGGTAATCGTGGCGATCGCGGTGATTTCGGTGATCGCGATGTACAACGGTCTGGTGCGGGCCAAAAAACAGGTGGCCAACGCCTGGTCGCAGATCGACGTCCAGCTCAAGCGCCGTTATGACCTGATTCCCAATCTGGTCGAAACGGTCAAGGGCTACGCCAAGCACGAAAGCACCGTGTTTGAAAAAGTGACCGCCGCCCGCAGCAGCGCGATGGCGGTCCGCTCCGGCGACACCGCGGCCAAGATTTCGGCTGAAAACGAACTCGGCGGCGCGCTCCGCAGCCTGATGGTCCAGGTCGAAGCCTATCCCGAGCTCAAGGCCAACACCAACTTCCTCGCTTTGCAGGAAGAGCTGACCTCGACCGAGAACAAGATTTCCTTTGCCCGCCAGCACTACAACGACAGTGCGACCAACTACAACACCGCGATCGCGGTGTTCCCGTCGAACATCATCGCCGGGATGTTCAATTTCACCGAAGCCGAGCTCTGGCAGATCGCCGACGCGGCCGAGCGGCAGGCTCCCAAAGTCCAGTTCTGAGAAGCTGCCGATGAGAGAGACTTTTCAGGACCTGATCGCCGAGAACAAACGCAACAGCGCAGTGCTGATTTCCTGCATGATGGCGCTGCTGGTTTCGCTCGGGGTGATTTTCGGCGGAGCGTACGGCAACTGGCGCGCCGGGCTGTTGATCGGGCTGGCGGCGGCGGGAGTGATGCTGCTGATCGCCTGGTTTTCCGGCACCGACGCGCTGATGGCGGTCAGCGGGGCCAATGAGATCGAGAAACAGGACGCGCCGCAGCTCTTCAACGTGGTCGAGGAGGTGGCGATCGCCGCCGGGATTCCGCGGCCGCGGATTTTCATCATCGAATCCGACGCGCCCAACGCTTTTGCGACCGGCACCGACCCGACCAACGCGGCGGTGGCGATCACCACCGGATTGCTGAACAAGCTCAATCGCGACGAGTTGCAGGGGGTGATGGCGCATGAAGTCGCCCACATCCGCAACTTCGACATCCGCTACGGCATGCTGATGGCGGTGCTGGCGGGGGCGGTGATTCTCTTGAGCGACGTATTTTTGCGCTCGATGTGGTTCAGCGGCGGGCGGCGGCGGAGCAGCAACGAAAAAGAGGGCGGCGGGATCCAGGCGATCCTGGTGCTGGTCGGGGTGCTGCTGGCGATTCTCGCTCCGATCTTCACGATGCTGATCCGGATGGCGATGAGCCGTCAGCGCGAATATCTCGCCGACGCCACCGCGGTGGAGTTCACCCGCAATCCGGACGGATTGGCTTCGGCGCTCTACAAACTCTCGCACGACCAGACCCCGATGGAGACCAGCGAGGCGACCAATGCGCTTTTCATCGTCAACCCCAAGCTCGGCTTGCGGGGCGGGGCGGATTCGCTGTTGAGCACCCACCCGCCGATCGAGGAACGGATCGCGCGTTTGAGAAAGTTGACGTAAATGTGGCATCAGATTGACGACGTCCGGCTGAGTTCAGTCGGGGTGGGGGCGAAGCCCGAATTGCTGCTGGCGGCGCATTTGCGCGAGAAGCTTGGCGTTGCGGTGCGCGACTGGCGGATTCTCGGCAAGACCGTCGACGCCCGGCGCGGCGCGCCGGTGCTGATCTACACGCTGGCGGCGGAGACCGCCGAAATGCCGCGGACCGGGCTCAAGCTCAAGGCGATCGCGCCGGATGAGATGGCGGCATTGGAGAACCCCGGCCCCGGTTTGCCGGAGGACCCGGCCAAGGTTGATTCGCCGCTGGTGGTGGGGACCGGTCCCTGCGGAATTTTCGCCGCGCTCGGATTGGCGCTGGCGGGGTGCAAGCCGGTGATCATCGACCGCGGTTTCGAGGTCGAGCGGCGCGACCGCGATTATGCCGAGTTTCTGCGGAGCCGCAAGCTTGATCCCGAGAGCAATCTTTTGATCGGCGAGGGTGGGGCGGGGACGTACTCCGACGGCAAACTTTATACCGGCACCCGCAATGAGCGGGCCGCGTTCATTCTGAAGACTTTTGCTGAAGCGGGCGCGCCGCCGGAGATCCGCTATCTCAAGCGGCCGCATATCGGTTCCGACTATCTGGGGCGGGTGGCGAAGTCGCTGCGGCGGAAGCTGGAGAGTTTGGGGGCCAAGTTCGTTTTCGGCGCCGAAGTCACCGATGTCCTGATCGAAAACGGCCGTTGCGTCGGGGTGAAGACCCGGAGTGGCGAGACGATGCGGTCGGAGGCGGTGGTGCTGGCGCCGGGGCTGGGGGCGCGCGAGCTCAATGCGGCGTTGCGCAAGCGGGTGGCTTTTTCGCTCAAGGGTTTTCAGCTCGGCTGCCGGATCGAGCATCCGCAGCGGATGGTGGACCGGATGCAGTATCATTTGGCGAACCGTCCGGCGGCGCTGGAGGCGGCGGAGTATCATTTGCTGTCGCGGCCGGCGCGGGGCAAGAGTGTGAGCAGTTTCTGCATGTGTCCGGGGGGCCAAGTGGTGATGGCGTCGGCGTGGGAGAATCGTCTGGTGTCGAACGGGATGAGTTGTCATGCGCGGGCGCTGGAATATGCCAACAGTGCATTGATTGTGACCTTGGAGCCGGAACAGTTTGCGAATCCGGAGGAGGCATTTGACTTGCTGGCGAAGCTGGAGGGGGAAGCGTTCCGGATGGGGGGAGGCGACTATACCTTTCCGGCGCAGGATGCGGCGGGCTTTTTGCGAGGCGAAAAGGTGTTGCGGAATGTGGCCGGGAGTGCGGCGACGGGGATGAGGGCGGCGCGGCTGGACATGTTGGTGCCGGGGGAGGTGCGGAGTGCGTTGAAGGAGGCGATCCGGCATTTCGACCGGAATTTCAATGAATTTGCGGTGAGCGGGAAGTTATTGGGGATTGAGAGTTGCGTATCGAGTCCGGTGCGGTTTGAGCGAACGGAGGAGACGTTGGCGAGTTCGGTGCCGGGGTTGTGGATCGGGGGAGAGTTCGGCGGTTGGGCGGGGGGGATTATGTCCGCCGCCGGGGACGGCCTGAAACTCGCCACCGCGATGCTGCAAAAAAAATAAAAAAGCGCCTCAGGCTCAAAAAAAACAAAAAAAGCGCGAAGCGCCCAATCCCGCCCCCCGTCGTACGGGGTCGCAGTCCAGCGCGCGAAAAGCGCTGGT
>CAZRFG010000329.1:0-4114 GCA_964599205.1 uncultured Victivallaceae bacterium | reverse complement strand
AGTCCGATAAGCGCACCTTTGGCACCAAATACGACGCTACGGGGAAACTGGTCGCCGAACTATAAAAAAGACTCCGCTTCCCCCGCCGGATTGACGGCGGGGAAAACTCGTTACTTCTTGCCGAACGGCCGGAATTTTCCGGCCGTTTTTTCTTTGCCGCAAAGCCGATTTCCAAATTCCGGGTGCTCAAAACGTCTGTAAAACATCCATTTTCGAACCACGTCGAAATGACTTGGAAATCGGTTCCGGTTGACAATTTTTCCTTATAACAAAAAGTGAAATCGGCGACGGTCCGGGCGTTCCGGGTCCGGGCAAATGCGGTTTCGCAAAAGGAGAAATTGTCATGGCGATCGATTACAGTTCCATTTTTCGCCGCCGCCACGCGCTTCACCGCGCCAACGCCGCGGTCTGGGAGCGTTCGCGCGACGCTTACAGCGGCGGCGCCGACTACATCCGGCAGGCGCTGATCAAGCACGTTTCCGAAATCGATCTCGAATACCAGGAGCGGTTGCAGCGCGCCTGCTACATCAACTACCCGCGCAAAATCGCGCGCACCATCACCCAATTCGTACTCTCCTCCGGTCCGCAGCGGGAAAACGCCGATCCGGCGCTGGTGGAGGACTTCTCCCGCACCGGTTTGCGCGCCGACGAGGTGATGCGGCAGTTTTCCACTCTGCTCAACCTCTACGGCGCGGCGGCGCTATTGGTGGAGATGCCTTATTTCGCGGGCGAACTCGACCAGGAGCGCAAAAGCGCCGAGCGGATCCGTCCGGCGGTCCGGGTGCTGTCGCCGCTTGAGGTGGCGGACTGGGCGTACGGCGAGGACGGCAAGCTCAACTGGATTTTGATCGAGGAGAGCGACGAGCTCGACGGCGGCCCTTTCCTGCCGGCGGTCGAGGTCAAGCGGCGCAAGCTCTGGACACGGAGCGAATACTATCTTTTTGAACGCGACAGCGTGACCGGGATGACCGCGATTCTGGCGCACGGCGAGAATCCCCTCGGGATGGTGCCGGCGGTGCTGACGGTGGAGCCGGACGGCTTCGGGCTCGACCACAGCCATTACTTCGAAGACGTGGTGCGGATTTCCGATGCGATTCTCAACAATGACTCGGAGTCGCAGATGAATATCGTCAAGCAGATGTTCGGATTGCTGGTGATCTCCGACAGTTTCGCCCGCGGGGCGCGGCTGGCGGGGAATGCGGCCGGGGGCGACGGCGAGGCGCGGCGCTTCAGCCACGTGCTGGCGCGTTCGGCGGCGATCTGGGAGACGCCGGAGGAGCGCGGGATCAGCCGTTATATTTCGCCCTCGGGCACCGATTCGGCGACCATCCGCGAGGAGAATTACCGGCTGAAGCGCGAACTCTTTGAGGTGGTGGGGCTGGGCCTCGCGCCGGAGAGCCGCCAGGTTGAGAGTGCCGAGGCGAAGTCGTGGGACAACTTTTACATCGCCCAGTTTCTCCGCTGCCGGGTGGATTTGATCGAACAGGCGGAACAAACGGCATGGGAATTCATTGCCCGGCTCGACCCGACGGTGGCGAAGCCGCAAGTGGTGTACAACCGCGATTTCGCGGTGATCGAGCTTCGCAATTCGATCGAATCGCTGTTGCAGCTGAAAACGCTGGTGGACGGCGAGGAATTTCACCGGGAAATCGGGCGGGCGGCGCTTTTCATGCTGGAGAAGGTCAAAAAGATCGAGCCCGGGCACCGCAATGCGATCCTCGAGGAGATTGGGAAGGGGGGCGGGCGGGATGAATGAGTTATGGCGTCCGGAGTGTGAAATCGTGCTGCTGATTCCGTCCGGGGTGTCGGACGGGGAGGTGACCTTTGCGGAATTCCGGGCTTTCATCCGGGTGTTGGGCCGGAGTTCGGCGATACCGGAGGGGACGCCGGAGCGGCTGGGGCGGGAGTTGAGTTGTCTCATTCGTTGTGAGGCGTATCCGGCGCCGGGGACGGAATTGGTGTGGGAGAACATCCGCTATGCGATTCGCCGGACGGTGACGCGTCGTGATATCGGCGACCGGATGGTGGCGTATCAGTGTATAGCGGGGGAATAGGGAAAGGGGAGCAGGATGATGTGGCAGGAATTGATTGAGAAGATGGCGGCGGGCAATGTGTTGACGGCGGAGGAGCTGGAGAGTTTACGGGCCGGTTGCCGGGGGGTGGAGGAGGAGCGTGATGCGGTGCGGCGGGAGCTGGGGGAGTTGCAGTTCCGGCACAAGGTGGGGGAATTGGCGGCGAAGCACCGGTTTACGGATGCGGAGTATCTGGCGTTTTTGTGCCGGCAGAAGAATCTGGAGCCGGGGATGGAGCGGGAGCTGGAGGCGTTTATGGGGGAGTTGAAGGAGCAGTCGCCGCGACTGTTCCGGGTGGATGTCAAGCCGGGGATCGGGCCGGTGGGGCAGCCGATGCCGGACGCGGAGCCGCCGAGCGTGGCCGACCTCCTCGCCAACGCCCCGGAGCTGAAATAAAAAAAATAAACAAAAAAAACCGCCGCCAGGCGGAATCCCGCCCCCCGTCGTACGGGGGCGTGGTCCAGCGGCGAAACGCTGGTCGCTCGCTCAAAAGCGAGCGAAGTGAAGCGTAGCGCTCCCCCTGAGGTCGGCGGAGCCGACACCACACTGCGGGAGCGAGGTCGGCAGCCGGGTCACGAAGTGACCGGCGAACGACATCGAGCGAAGCAGGCCGACCGTCAGCCTCGGGATGCCGGGAGAAGGTTTCGCACGGAGGCACGGAGGCACGGAGAAAGAAGTGCCAAATCGGTGAGTCGAAGGCAATGTCTCGCACACCGCCAAAGGATTTCGCATCCTTTGGCATATTACAAATCTCCACAACCAAACCCAGAAAGGGAAAAGAAGATGTTGTACAGTTACAGTTTCCAGAACAAGAAGCGCGACCTCTCGGACATTCTGTCGACGGTGGTCAAGGACGAACCGCGGTTCATTTCGAACTTCAAGCCGGTTGCCGAAGCCACCCAACAGAAACACGAGTGGCTCGAGGACCAGATCTCCGGCCGCAGCGTCAAAGTCACCGGCGCAGTGACCGCCCTCGCCTGTCCGGCCTCGGCCGCCGACCTCGCCCGGCTCAAAGTCGGCACCCTGCTGGTGGTCGAGGGCGATTCGGCGCTCTTCCGGGTGGCTGCGATCGGCGAAACCGCCTTTACCGTGGCGCTGGCCGGCGCCAACGGCTCGAGCAAGACCACGCCGGCCGCCGGCGACGTGCTGAAGATCGTTTCGACCCCGATGGCCGAGGGCAGCAACCCCGGCGACGGCGACGAAACCGGGATCCTCGGCCAGAGCAACTACAACTGCACCCAAATTTTCCGCAAGGACATCGTGCTGACCGGCTCGGCGCTGGCGGTCAATGTCTTCGGCAACGTCGACAACCAGCTCAACCGCCAGACCGCTTTTGCGCTCGGCGAACTGGCGCGCGACCTCAACCGGGTGGCGCTGTTCGGGATTCGCGCCGAGGCGGCGGCGGGATCGCGCGGCGCGGCGGGCGGGCTTTACCAGTTCGGCGCGGCTTCGGGCGGGCTGGCGATCGATGCCGCCGGGGTGCGGATCGACAGTTTCCTGGTCAACGACGCCGCCCAGATGGTGATGGGCGCGGGCGGCGAGCCGGTGCAGATTCTGTGTTCGCCGGGTCAGGCGCGGGTGTTGTCGGGCGAGTACAAGGATCAGTTGCAGATCCTGCGTTCCGACAGCCGGCGCGGGGCTTATGTGGCGACCATCGTCAACGAGGTCAATGGTCGCGGGATGACGATCATGGCGGATCCGGACATGCCGGACGGTGACGTCTGGGTGCTGGATACGGCGGGTTTCGGTCTTTCGGCGTTGAAGGGGCGGGCGATTGCCGACGAGGATGCGACGCCGAAGGGTTTCGACGGGATTCGCCGGATGGCGTTGGGCGAGTTGACCTTTGAGTTCAAGAATGCGGCGCAGCGCTTGTGCCGGATTTCGGGGGTTCTGGGGAGTGCCGCCGCGTTGAGCGCGATGCGTTCGGCGGAATAAGCGCCGACGCCGTTCCGGCTTGTGCCGGAACGGCGTCATTTTTTTACCCCCAAAAAAAAGCGCGAAGCGCCAATCCCGCCCCCCGTCGTACGGGGGCGTGGTCCAGC
>CAZRFG010000328.1:0-4122 GCA_964599205.1 uncultured Victivallaceae bacterium | reverse complement strand
CCCCCGGTCTGGCAGCTCTCGACCCAGAGCGCCGGACTCTATCTCCACTTCACGGCGGACAAACCGACCCCGGTCGGCGTCCGCTGGGAACTGACCTCCAACAATTATCTCCCCCACATGAGCCCGACCGGCGTCAACGGCCTCGATCTTTATGTCAAAAGCAACGGCAAATGGCGCTGGGCCGGTTCCGCCCGGCCAAGCCGGAGCGATGCGGTCAACACCGTTGAGCGCTTCTTCTCCGCCGTACCCGGCAACGAGTATAGGATCTACCTCCCGCTCTACACCGGGGTCAAAAAGATCGAACTCACGCTTGCTCCGGAAGCCAAGCCGCTACCGGTCGAGACCGGCAAAAAGCCGCTGGTGGTCTACGGCACCTCAATCGTCCACGGCTGCAGCGCTTCCCGGCCCGGCATGCCATACCCGGCGATCCTCGGCCGCAAATTCGACCTTCCGGTGGTCAACCTCGGCTTCTCCGGCAACGGTACGCTCGACCCCGAATTCGCCGCCATCCTCGCCGAAATTCCGGCCTCGGCCTATATCCTCGACTGCCTTCCCAATATGATGTCGATGCCGGGCGACGAGGTGGCGAAGCGGGTCGACGGCTTCGTCCGCGAACTCCGCCGGCTCACCCCCGACACCCCGATCGTGCTGGTCGAGGATCGGCAGAACCCGTGGCGAAACACGTCTCAGCCCCACTGGGAACGGGTGCGCCAAGTGGCGGAAAAACTCAAACAGGACGGCATCGCCAAGCTCTATTACGTCCGCGGCGAAGCGCTGATCGGCGACGACGGCGAAGCAACCGTCGACGGCTCCCACCCGACCGACCTCGGGATGATGCGTTACGCCGAAGCGCTCGCCCCGGTGCTGGCGCAGGCCCTCGGCAAACCGTAAAATCTCCAATCACCAATGGATTCAATGATGCGCAACAAATTCACGTTGATCGAGCTCCTGGTGGTGATCGCGATTATCGCGATCCTCGCCGGGATGCTGCTTCCGGCCCTCTCCCGGGCGCGGGACACCGCCAAAAAGACGCGTTGCGTCAGCAACCTCAGGCAGATCGGGAGCTCGCTCTTCCTCTACGCCGCCGACCACGACGACCGGCTGCCGGTGCTGATGTTCAACTACAGCTCCGGCGCGGTCTACTGGCATACGTTGCTCCGCAAATACTCCGCCGCCGGGGTCTTCCACTGTCCCGCGATGCTGCCGGAGGAGGACGGCGAAACTTCCTACGGTTGGAACTACTCCGGCTGGACCCCGCTTGAACAGGACCAATGGGGCCTCGGCTTCAGCTACCCGGCGATTCCCCGGCTCGGCAGCGCCAAGCTCTCAACGATCCGCGGCACTTCGCGCAAAATCGCCGCCGGCGACCGCCGCAGCCGCTACACCGGAAGTGACGTCGAAAGCCTTGCCGTCGACGGCAAAATCGGCTTCCTCGGCCCCGGCAGCGAGACCCGCGCCACCAGCACCGTGCATGACCAGGGCAAAATCTCCAACATCCTGTTTCTCGACGGCCGCACCGCGGGACTTTCCTTCCACGAACTTTATTCCGACCGTTCCGACTCGGAACTGCGTCAACTCTGGAGCCGACAGTAATGACTTTGCTTGACTGGATTCTTTTCGGATTGCCGATCCTGGTGGTATTCGGCTTCATCATCTACGCCCAGCGTTTCGTCCGCAACGTCGCCGACTTCCTGGTCGCCAGCCGTTCCGGCGGACGGTATCTCCTGACCGCCGACACCGGGATCGCGGCGATCGGGGTGATCACCTTTGTCGCCGCGCTCGAGTCCTATCACGAAGCGGGCTGGGGCCTCTCGTGGTGGAGCCAGATTTCGGTGCCGGTGGGGCTGATCTTGAGCTTGACCGGCTTCGTGCTGTACCGCTACCGGCAGACCCGGGTGCTGACCATGGCGCAGTTCTTCGAAGTGCGCTACAGCCGCCGCTACCGGGTGGTGATGGGGATTCTCTGCTACATCAGCGGGATTCTCAACTTCGGGATTTTTCCGGCGATCACCACGCGCTTTTTCATGGACTTCATGCAGCTGCCGGAATATTGCGGCAGCGTGCCGCTCTACCCGGTGCTGATGCTGACTTTGATCGGCGCGGCGGCGGTGATCTCGATCAGCGGCGGCCAACTCCAGAACATGGTCGCCGACACCGTTTCGGCGCTGTTCAGTTACGGCATCTGCGTGGCGGTGGCGATCGCGGTGTTCTTCCTCTTCAGCGTCGATGATTTCAAAATGGCGATGACGTCGGGCACGCCGGGGCACTCGCTGGTCAACCCCTTTGACGCCACCGAAATCCGCGACTTCAACATCTACCTCATTTTGATCGGCATTTTCCGCACCGTCTACACCCGCGGCGCGTGGCTCGGCAACCAGGGTTACGCCGGAGCGGCGCTGACTCCGCACGAGAGCAAAATGTCCGGCATCCTCAGCACCTGGCGGCAGATTTCGCTGACCATTCTCCTCGGCACGGTTTCGCTGGGCGCACTGACCTACCTCAAAACCCATCCCGAATTCCAGGTGATCGGCGCCGATGGCGTTACCCTCAGCGCCCCCAAACACACCATGGTGGCGGCGATCGCCGAATACATGCCGGTCGGGATCAAGGGGTTGTTCGCGGTGCAGATGTTTTTCTTCATGTTCTCGACCGACAGCAGCTACCTCCACAGCTGGGGTTCGATCCTGATCCAGGATATCGTGCTGCCCAGCTACGGCAAGCCGATCAGCCAGAAGACCCATCTCCTGCTGCTGCGGCTGTCGATCGGCTTCGTCGCGCTGTTCGCGATGGTTTTCAGCTTGTGCTACCGGCAGTCGGACTTCATCGTGATGTTCCAGATCGCCACCGGGGCAGTTTTCACCGCCGCCGGAGGGTGCGCAATCATCGGCGGGCTGTACTGGAAGTACGGCACCGCGGCGGGGGCGTGGTGCTCGATGGTGACCGGGGTTACGATTTCGCTCTTCAGCGTCTGGATGCAGGATCAGCGCGGCTGGTTTTTCGTCCGCGAAAACCTGATTTCGCTCTTCGGCCAACATCCGTTCCTGGTCGAAGCGACCGACAAATGCCCGGTCAACGGGGCCTGGCTCGGCTTCATCGCGATGATCGGGGCGACCGTAGTCTATGTGGTGATTTCATTGCTTACATGCAAAGAGCCCTTCAACCTCGACCGGATGCTCCACCGCAACGAGTACGCCGAAAAAAACGACGTGGTCAACGTTCCCGAGGAAAAAGCCAAAATCGCAAAATGGAAACAGCTCCTGCTCGGCTTCGACCACGAGTTCACCAAAAGCGACAAATGGGTGTCGGTCTCGGTGTTCGTCTGGGTGATGTTCTGGTTCGGCACCTTTGTGGTGATTTCATTATGGAACCTGATCGGCATCATCTTTGAAAATTCGCTGATCCGCCCCTGGACGGCGTCGCAGTGGTTCGACTGGATGATGGTTTCGCTGGTCGCACAGCTGGTACTGGCCCCGGTCACCGCGGTATGGCTGGCCTGGGGCGGCGCCCGCGACCTCTTCGTGATGTTCAAGGTGCTGAAAAACCGCACCCAGTCGAGCGACGACGGCTACGTCCCGGAAACCGCGCCGGAAAAAAGATAAGAGAAACCCGCTATCTTTGATAGAACGCCATAAGCGCCTGAGATATCGGGCTGCAACTGGGCGATTGGCGCAATCGGCATTTCAAAAAGAGGCAGCCTTTGACTTTTTCTTAAGGAAAATATGCTTGACACGAATAGATGTCAGCAATGCAGTTGAAAAATAATCATCGATATATTATTCCATTTGAAGCAGAAAGAAATTTTCCACAAAACAGCCCCGACGGTCGCTTTGACCGCCGGGGCTGTTGGTTTTTAACTCAGGAGGTGATATGAAGATCGAAAAGAAAGTATTGACGGAGGTTCTGAGGGTGCTTGGCAAGGTGGTCTCGCAGACAGCGCCGGAGGAGGTGCGGCGGCGGATGCGCTTTCTCGGCTGCGGCGACACGGTGACCGCGATGGCGACGGATGGGAAGCTTCGGTTGAACTGTAAAAAGAAAAAAAGCCGCCAAAACGGCGGCATAATTCTTTTTGGTGGGCGGTAGGGGACTCGAACCCATGACCTCTGCCGTGTGAAAGCAGCGCTC
>CAZRFG010000327.1:0-4124 GCA_964599205.1 uncultured Victivallaceae bacterium | reverse complement strand
TCACGCTCAAAAACAACCCCACCGAAGTCTCCCGCCGCGAAGTCCGGATCGCCAGCGGCAACCCGAGCAGCAGGAACGCGATCGGCGACAGCGCAAAGGCGATCCGCTGGTTGAGTTCGACTTCCAGCCCGGTGGTGTCCTTGTTCATCATTTTGGTGATCCGGATGCGCGCCATCAGGTCGGTCAGCTTCATGAATTTGGGTTTCTCGCCGAGCCGGAGGTTGTTGAGCTGCTTGCCGTAGTTGAATGAGAAGTCGAGGTCCTTGTGGAAGCTCCGGGTGGACGGGTTGGACTTTTTGTCGATCACCGTGCAGCTGTTCAGCTGGATGGTCAGCAACTGCTTCTCCTCGTCCACGATCAGTTTGCCGGAGATCGCGGAAATATCGAGAGCGATGGTGTCATTGTCGCCGAGGGTGTAGATCTGAATGTTCCGGATTTCATTGTCGCCGACCTTGTCGTCGATGTTGATGATGGTGTTTTCGTACTGCACCGGACGCCCGGGCTCAAAAATCGCCAGCGGCTGGTCAATCACCGCAATCCGCTGAAGTTCGCGCGATTTGCCCAGGAGCGGCGGTCCGACCTCGACCTGCAAATAGAGACAGCCCAGGGTCAACAGAAACGTGATGATCAAAATCGGCGAAACGATCTGCAGGATCGAAACCCCGCAGGCCCGCATCGCGGTGATTTCCGAGTCCGCCGACAAGCGGCCGAAGACCAGCATCACCCCCACCATCACCGCCCACGGGATGGTAAAGGTCAGAATGATCGGCAGGATATAGGCGATGAATTTAAAGAAAGTCAGCAGCGGAATCCCCTGGGCGATCAGGTCGAGCACTTTGACCAGATTCGCCCCGGTCATACCAAAGGTCAGAATGGCGATCGCCATCCCGAACGCCAGCAAAAATCCACGCAGCACATACCAGTTGAGTATCTTCATAAGCTAAAAAACAATCCATTCTCCAGAGCCGATGGCAAAAGTATTTGCGGAACCATCCGAAAGCGGATGTTTTTGCGCATGACCGGGTAGATTGAGGTGCATACCCGAGCGGTATGTCCCGAAATCGCACCCGGCCAGTGCGGCGAAACAGACCTTTCGGGCGACCGAAAGGACTTCTGAAATCGGCTGTCCAGACTTAAAGCTTGCACAAGATACATGCAAAACGCTTTTTTTGCAATCACCGGGCCGATCAAATCTTGAAAAAAGCCCGATCGGAGGTTAGATTAGTAGATTGCAAAACAGGATGAACCCACACCGATGATTTACCTTCCGGAGCATGATTCCACTCCCGCTGAAAGCGACGACTCCGGCGATCCCGCCGGCTTTGACCTCTCTTTTGACGTCGAAGCGCTCGAGTTCGCCGTCGAGGCCGAACGCGGCTCCGGCGTCGACCTTGAGGCTGAAAACCGCAAGCTCGTCGAGAATACCGAGGAATTTTTCGGCCCCGGCGGAACGTTGATCGCCGCCGCCGCGCTGGAGGGCCGGGAAACCGAGTTCCGCCCCCAGCAGCTCGCCATGGCCCGCGCCATCGGCCGCGCGCTGATCGGTGGCCGCAACCTCGCAGTCGAAGCTCCGACCGGCGTCGGCAAAAGCTTCGCCTACCTTGCGCCGCTGGTCTTCCGCTCGCGCTACGCCGGCCGCCCGGCGCTGGTCTCCACCGAGACCATCAATTTGCAGGAGCAATTGATCACCAAGGACATCCCGCTGCTGCGCCAGATCACCGGCATCAATTTCAAGGCGGCGCTGGCCAAAGGCCGCGGCAACTACCTTTGTCTGCGCCGCAAGTCGCTCTTTTACAGCGACCAGCACCAGTCATTGCTGCCCTCGGCGGCGCTGGTGCTCGATTTGGAGAAACTGGAGAAATGGGCCTTGACCACCGAGGACGGCGAGCGCGACTCGGTCGATTTCCGGATGGATCCGGCGCTGTGGCCGCTGGTCTGCAGCGAGACCGGCAGCTGCCCCGGTCCGAAGTGCTCGTTCTACCGCGAATGCTTTTACTTCAAGGCCCGCAAGTCGTGGGACCTCGCCGATATCGTGGTGGCCAACCACGCGCTCTTCTTCACCGACCTGGCGATGCGAAGCGAAGGCGCCGAGAGCGGCCTCCTCCCCAACTACGGCGCGCTGGTGATCGACGAGGCCCACACCGTCGAGGACAACGCCGCCGAATACCTCGGGCTCGACCTCTCCCGCGCCGGTGTCCTCGGGCTCCTCAACCGCCTCTACAACCCGGAAGTGGCCCGCGGACTGCTGATGAAATCGGGAAGCGAAAGCCTCGCGCTGCGGCAGGTGATCACCGGCTTGCGCGACGAAGTCTACGGGTTCTTCGCCCCCTTTGAAAAGTTCCTCGCCGAAAACAACGACCGGCGCGACGGCATGGACAATGGAGCGCGGCGGATTCATGATTGCGGTCGCTTCGCCGACACGCTGTCGCAGCCGCTGATGGTGCTCCACCGTTTGCTGGGGGAATTCATCGACGGCCAGGAGGAGGGAACCTTCCGCACCGAGCTTGAGAGCTATCTCGAGCGCTGCCGCGGCCTGATCAACGGGGTCAAGGATTTCCTCGCGATGGCTCTCCCCGATGCGGTCTACTATGTCGAAACCGACCGCAGCTCGATCGTTCTCAAAGCCGCCCCGCTCAACGTCGCCGAGCTCCTCAACCGGATTCTCTTCAACGCCGATTTCCCGGTGATTTTGAGCAGCGCCACCTTGACTGTGCGGAATTCCTTCAACTTCTTCTGCGACCGCGTCGGCTTCGACAACGGCGACACGCTGCTCCTCGACTCGCCCTTTTCGCGCGACCAGGCCACGCTCTACATCGACCGCACCATGCCGGAGCCGAACGATCAAAACTATCAGCGGATGCTCGCCGAACGCATTCCGGAATACATCGAAATGACCGGCGGCAAAGCCTTCGTCCTGTTCACCAGCTACGCCAATTTGCGCTACTGCGCCGAGCAGCTGCGCGGCTATTTCGAGGCCAAAGGGATCACTCTGCTGGTTCAGGGCGAGGATATGACCCGGTCGGCGATGTTGAAGACGTTCCGTGAAGACATCGATTCGGTGCTCTTCGGCACCGACAGTTTCTGGACCGGGGTCGACGTTCCCGGCGAGGCGTTGAGCAACGTCATCGTGACTAAGCTCCCCTTCCCTTCGCCCGGCCACCCTCTCGCCGCGGCCCGCAGCGAAAAAATCGAGTTTGCCGGCGGCAATTCGTTCCGCGACTATTTTCTGCCCACCGCCGTGCTCAAATTCCGGCAGGGCATCGGACGTTTGATCCGCAGCCGCTCCGACCGCGGAATCATCGTCCTGCTCGACCGCCGGGTCATTTCCAAGGGCTATGGCCGCAACTTTCTCGACTCGCAGCCCTATCCGATCGCAATGCAGTAAGGGAGCTTACGGCTGGGTCTCGCCCGCCCGGCGGCCGCGGCGATAGACCCAGGCGCCGAGGATCAGCGAGCCCGCCGCGGCAATCGCGTAAGCGGTGTAAAGCGGCAGCCCGAAGCCGATCGGCGCCCCCTTGACGTTGGCGGGCGAAATCCAGAGGATGTAGCTGGCGACGATGAAGGTCATAAAGACGCCGGGGAGGAGCGTGATCCAGGGGGTTTTCTTCTGCTGCATCATCCAGACGGTGCATCCCATCAAGGTACAGGCGGCGAGCACCTGGTTGCCCCAGGCGAAGTAGCGCCAGAGCTGGTTGAAGGTGTTGGCGCTGATGTTGGACCACCACAGCAGTCCCGAGACGATCAGGATCAGCGGGAGGCAGAGGAAAATGCGGCTTTTGAGCGGCTTCTGGTCGATGCTCATCATTTCGGCGAGACTCAGGCGGAGACTCCGCATCGCAGTGTCGCCGGAGGTGATGGCGAGGACGATGACCCCGAGCACGGTCAGCGCCCCCATCCAGCTGCCGAGGAAACAGGTGGTGATTTTGGAGAGCGCGACGGCGGCATCCTGTTTCATCAGCTCGGGGAAAAGGTTGAAAATGGCGAGGCCGCCGGCGGCCCAGATCATGCCGACCACGCCCTCGAGCACCATCATCCCGTAAAAGGCGGGCCGGGCGTGGCTTTCGCGCGGCATGGTGCGGGCGATGATCGGCGACTGGGTGGCGTGAAAGCCGGAGAGGATTCCG
>CAZRFG010000326.1:0-4126 GCA_964599205.1 uncultured Victivallaceae bacterium | reverse complement strand
ATCCTCGCCGCCGCCCGGGAGATGAATTATGTGCCCAACGTCGCCGCCCGGGGGCTGGTCAACAAGCGGAGCTACCTGGTCGGGGTCATTCTTCCTTATATGAACACCAGCTTTTTCGGCAGCATCATCGCCGGGATCGAGCGTGTCGCGCAGGAGCACGACATTTCGATCCTGCTCGGCAACTCCAACGGGTCGCCCGAGGCCGAGCGCCGCGCCTTTGAGCGGATTTTGCAGCGCAAGGTGGACGGCATCATCGTCTACCCCCGCGAGGAGCTCCGCGACTTTTACGCCGGGGTCGCCGCCGAAGTGCCGATGGTTCAGGTGATGAACCGGCTGCCCGGGCTCGGCGACCACTATGTGCTGGTCGACAACCTCGGCGGGGCCAGACGCGCGGTGCGCCACCTGGTCGAGCGCGGCCATCGCCGGATCGGCATCATCACCCACGACGGCGAATCGGGCGAAACCCGGCTCCGCCGTGCCGGCTACGAAGAGGCGATGCGCGAAGCCGGGATCAAAGTTGAGCCGCACTGGATCGCCGACGCCCCCCTCGCCGAGCACATCGACGGCGGAGAAAAGGCGATGCGTAAACTCCTGAGCCGCGCCCCCGCCCTGACCGCCGTCTTCGCCGCCTCCGACTACGCCGCGCTCGGCGCTTTGAAAGTCGCACTCGAAGCGGGCAAGGTGATCCCGGATCAATTCGCGGTGGTCGGCTTCGACGACCTCGATGTTGCGGCGCAGCAGCTTTTGTACCCGCTGACCACGGTAAGCCAGCCCAAAGAGCAGATCGGCATCCTCGCCGGCCAGCTGATGATGGACGTGATCGGCGGCGGCGATGCCAGGAGCCAAATCCTCGACGCCCCGCTGACCATTCGCCGGACCGGGTAGAAATTTTTTTGAGTCATTTGCTTCAACCTTGAAGCAACCCATAACAATAAGGAGTTCCCGATGAAAAAGAGTCTTTTCACGCTGATCGAGCTTCTGGTGGTGATCGCGATCATCGCAATTCTGGCGGCGATGCTGCTGCCGGCCCTCAACAAGGCCCGCGACAAGGCCAAAGCGATCAGTTGCGCCAACAATCTCAAGCAGGTCGGTCTGAGCCGCGGCATCTACCGCGACGACAATGATTCGCGGATCTGGTCCAATGCCAGTTATATGAACAACTACATCACCGCGCTGGTCCGGGGCAACTACATCACCAACGCCAACTTCACCGTCTGCCCGAGTCATCCGCTCGAGTCGAACGCCAACAATCGCCAGCTGGCGATCAACCAGGGCTGGTACGGCTACGGTTCCGGCACCAGCGGCAAGACGTTGGCGAACGATCCATCCTCGGCCTATTGCTTGACCTATAAGAACTTCACCGGCTTCAAGCCGACCCGGCTGATCGACGCCGCCGACGCTTTCCGGGACGGCGGCAACGGCTGGTCGGTGACTTTCCCATTGCTCCGCCATGACAGCTACAACGCCGCCAACTATTCGCAGCTCTGGCTGGCGCACAGCGAAAAAGCCAACATCGTCTTTGTCGACGGCCACGTCGCGCCGCTCTCGCACGGCGAGGTCAAGGATCCCGCCACCGAACTTGCGCTCTGGACCTGGACCGGCGGCACCACCCCGGACTCCGGGCGGACGCTCTCCGCGGTCCGCCGCCAGGACCACACGCTGGTTTCCCCGCTATGATGGAGGATTTTAACCCGATGAAACGAATTTTACTGATCGCCGCCGCGTGGCTCGCGGCAACCGCCGCCGGCGGGGAATACCCGACGGTGGCAAAGACCGGTTTCCGCAACGCCGCGCTGATCTACGAACTGCGCGAGCGCAGCAAAGAGGACTTCAAGCCGATGCTCGCCTACCACACCGGGCCGGGCGGCAAATACGCCGACCGGCGGCTTTTCGACGCCTTCCTCTTTCTCACCCAGAACGTCGACGGCGTCCGCACCGAGTACGGCGAAACCCGCAAGGCGCACTGGGAGAAACTCCTCGACACCTATTTCGCGCCGGGGCGCGACGTCCCCGCCCTCGCCGCGGCGCTGGACGAACTCAACCGCGAACTCGGGAGCAAAACGGCGGCGCCGGTCAAGGTGCTGTTCTGCGTCCCCTATATGAGCCCCCAAGTGACCGACTTCGGCGACGTTGACGGCGACGGAGTTTCGGAAAACCTCGCCCAAAAGGACGGCGCGGCCAAGGTGGCGCGCTGGTATCTCGACGAAATCCGCCGCCGGCTGCAACCGTATCCCGACTTGCAGCTCTGGGGCCTCTACTGGATGCGCGAAGACGCCGCCCACGACGCCGAAACCATCCGGCAGGTCGCCGACATCCTCCACCGGGAAAACCTCAAGTTCCTCTGGATTCCCTATTTCCGCGCCGCCAACTTCGAGCGCTGGCGGGAGTTCGGCTTCGACCTCGCGATCATGCAGAGCAACTACGCCTTCACCGCCAAGTTCGCCGGGGGCAACTCCCGCCGCGACCGGCTCGATCTCGCCGCCCAAATCTGCCGCGAGCACGGCATGGGCTTTGAGATCGAATTCCCCTACGGCAAGACCGCGCCGGAGCGCGAGCTGATCCGCCAGACGTTCCAGGCCGGCACCAAGTACGGCTTTCAGCAGGCGCCGAGCGCATGGTTCTTCAGCTACCGCTTCGACGAGTACCGCAGCCCCGACCCGGCGGTGCGCCAGGTCTACGACGAGGCCGCCGACTATCTCTCGGGCAAGCCCTTTGCGCCGGAGAAACCGGCGGACTGGATGTTCCAGCAGGAATCCGGCAAGACCGTCGCCACGCTCAAACTCGCCGCCCCCGCAAGAGTCGATTACCTCGACATCACCTTTGACGAAGACCCCGCGAACCCGTGGCGGGGGGTGATCGCCCTCGAGGGGCGCAACCGGCCGGACGAAGCGTACCGGCCGCTCGGCTGGACGATCCGGAGCGGCGGCACCGACCCGCTCGCGGGATCGCGGCTTTTCACCTTCGACGTCTTCGCCGACGCGGGCGAGCTCAAGCTCACGTTCTCCCCGGCGGCGGATTCGCCGCCCTTCCAGCCCGCTGCGATCTATCTCGACGGCAACGGGCCCCGGACCGAAGTCGCCAAAAGTTTCGGCAAACCCTACCGCACCAGCCTCGCCGCCAATCCCGCCACCTACCCCGACAACGCCGCCGGCAACAAACTCGTCGACGGCGTCACCGCGGGGCCGTGGGGCAACTACGTCGGCTGGAGCAACTGCCCGATCAACCTCGGGCTCGACCTCGGCCCCGCGCCGCAGCCTTACGACGAAATCCGCCTCTACACCCGAAGCGAGGCCAAAGCGGCGATCCACTGGCCGTCCAATCTCCAGGCCTTCGCCAACAACCGCCAACTGATCGCCGCGCTGCCGGTGATGCGCGCCCCTGCCCCGGACGGATTGGTCATTTTCCAGTCCGCCAAACGGGTCACCGAAAGCAACCGCGACGGGGTCAAGACCGGCTACTTCCCTTTGCGGCTGGATAAATCGATCAAGGATCGCTATATTACCATCAGCGGCAATGCCTCGAGCTGGGGATTCCTCGCCGAAATCGCCTTGTATTGCGATGGCAAGCCGCTCGCGATGGACGGTGTCCGCTACGTCATCGGCACCGCGCGCGGCAAGACCCCGAAATTGGAAGACGACGGCGTCAAACTCACCGACGGCGGCTTCGCCGAAGCGGTCCGCTTCCCGGCGGGACGGACCTCGACGGTCGAAATCGACCTCGGCGAGCCGGTCCGGATCGCAAACGTGGAAGTCGTCGCCGCCGGGACCGACGGCGCAACGGTCGCGATCGAAGCGGGGAACAAGACGGCGACCGGCTTCTCCGTCCCCCTCGACGTGACCGCCGGCAAGGTCAAAGTGACCATCACCCCCGGTCCGCAGGGACTCGATGTATCTGAAATTCTGGTGCGCTGAAAGGTTGCGATGAAGTTTTTAGTTCAACTATGCTGTTTCGCCGCGGGCTTGACCCTGGCCGCCGCCGATTACCGCGCCGACGTGGTGGTCTACGGCGGCACTTCGGGCGGGGTGATCGCCGCCGCCGCCGCGGCGCGGGAAAAGGCCGCGGTGATCCTGATCGAGGAGACCTCCCACCTTGGCGGGATGACTTCGTCCGGGCTCGGACACGTCGA
>CAZRFG010000325.1:0-4146 GCA_964599205.1 uncultured Victivallaceae bacterium | reverse complement strand
GTGGCCCTGGACCCCTGCTCGGCGGGGGTACCCGCCTCGCGATCCGGGGCAGCTTACGCGCCCCGAGCCGAGAGAGCGTCAGTGACCGGCTCGGTATCCCGAGGCCGACGGTCGGCCGCCTCGCGATTACGGGGCAACTTACGCGCCTTGAGCCGACGTTCGCCCCGCGATCACCGTCTGCCCGGCGTCGCGGCCCAGATACCGCTTCAGCACCCGGTTGAACTCGCTCCGCTTGAACTTCGCCAGCTTCGCCATCTCCCGCTCACACTCGTCCGCCCCCTCCCCGTAATACACCGACAGCGCCGCATCATGCAACCGCCCCGCCGGATCCGCCCGCATCCGCTCCAGCGTAAAAATCGCCCCGCTCCGGGCATCCTCAAACGCCTGTTTGTCCAAACCCTTTTCCGCCAACTTCTTCACTTCCTCGCGCAACAACCCCAGCGCCAGCTCCGCCTTCGCCGGTTCGGTAATCGCAAAAAAGGTCACCGCCCCCGGATAAAATCCGCTCGTCATCCGCATCCCGGTACTGTACGCCAACGCATTGTCCTCGCGAATCCGCTTGAACAAGGGACTCGCCAGCCCGTTCATCGCCTCCCCCAGAATCATAAACGCCAGATTCTCATCACACCGGCAGTCGCATATCCGATACGCCAGATTCACCACCGTCTGATCCCGCTCCATTACCTCAATCCGGCGCTCGGCCGGCTTCTCGAGTTCGCCCGGTGGATTCTGCATCGGAACCGGCTTCGCCACCGGCGCGATCCGCGCCTCAAACGCCGCCGCCGCCCGCTCAATTTCATCCGGCCTCAAATCGCCGCCGAAGGCCAGCGCCAACTGCGGATAATGGAACCAGCTCCGATAGAATTTGAGGAGATCATCCCGCTTGAATTTCGCCAGCGATGCCTCGCTTCCCGCCACCCCGCGCCCATAGGGATGGTCACCGTAGACCATCACCGCCGCGGCACGGTCAGCAACATAACGCACCTGCCGCATCCGGCTGGCAAGCTCATCGAGCGCATTGGTCCGCTCCCGCTCAAAAATCCGTTCCTCCAAGCGCGGCTCGGCCAGCATGGTCAAAACCAAATCCCAAAAGGCGGCGAAATTCTTCCGCAACACATTCCCCTTGACCGCAAACGAATTCAATCCAGCACTGCAATCAAGCACCGCCCCCAGCGTTTCCAGCCGGTCGGCGAATGCCTCCTCGTCCCACTTGCCGCCGCCGCAGGCAAGCAGATTGCCCAGCAACCGGCTCGCGCCACTGTGCGCCGCGTCTTCGTAGAGCGCCCCGCCCGGCAGCATCAGCACAAATTCCGCCAGCGGCAAAGACCGGTCGGGAATCGAAATCAGTTTGAGCCCGGACGACCGGGCGGATTCGGCCGTTTGAAAAACCTCCGCCGCAACCGCCTTTTTGACCGTTGCGCAACGTTCCGGCGGCCGCTGGATCACCAGCGCGAAACGGTCGGGGTCAAGATAACGCCGGGCCGCCGCATTGACTTCATCGACGGTCAGTCGATCCAGTTCCTCCAGCGAACGGGCGGCGAATTCGGGCGTGCCGGCGATCGCCACCGAGGCGGCGATCACCGCCGCGATGCCGTGGTTGCCGCGAAGCGCCCGCAGCGCCTCCGCCAGCTGCTGGGTCTTTTCGCGCCGGACTTCGGCGGCGGAGAAACCGTCTTTGGCGATCGTTTCCAATACCCGGAAAATGCCGCGTTCAAGTTTCGCCAGTTTCGCCGGCGGAGCCGCCGCGGTGATGCCGAGGACGCCGCCGAAGTTCTGCACGTAGCTGTAGGCATCGATCCGGGTCGCAAGTTCGCGCCGCTGCTGAAGATCGCGCACCAGGTGCGACGCGTCGCTCATTCCCAGGAGGCCGGTCATTACTTCAATCGCCGCTAGCTCATCAGACGACGCGTCGGGGAGATGCGCCGCAAGTCCGACCCGACCGAGGGGATCGGCGAAAACCGTCTCTTCGCGCCGCCGCGCCACCAATGCGGGCTCGGCCGGCAGCACCGGCTCGGCAAGGTGCGAGACCGCCCAGTCGCCGTGAAGTTTTTCCACCGCGTCGAACACCGCCTCCGCCTCCAGCGCGCCGACCGCCACCCAAAAGGTGCGGCCGGGGGTGTAGCGCCGCCGGTAATAACGCTCGGTCATCTCGCGGCTGACTTCGGCGATCCGCTCGGGATAGCCGATGATCGGAATCCGCGCCGGATGCCGGAGATAAAGGGTATTCCACAGCCGTTCCGAAAGCCGCCGGTCGGGATTGTCGCGACCGAGCTCGCATTCGCGCAAAATCACGTCGCGCTCGGCGACGAAACGCGCTTCGGGCAGTTCGGCGTGGCGCACCATGTTGGCCAGCACGTCGAGCCCGGCGACCGCGTTGCGGGCGGGGAGCTCGGCGTAGTACAAGGTGTGATCAAAACTGGTGTAGGCGTTGACATCCCCGCCAAGCGCGTGAATGCGGTCGCTCGCAGTGGTTCCGGCATAGTCGCGGCACCCCTGAAAAAGCATGTGTTCGAGGAAGTGCGACAGCCCGCTGCCGAGGAATTCCCCCTCGTAAATGCTGCCGGTTTCGACCCGGCACTGGATTTCGGCGGAAGGCTGGCCGGGGCGTTCAAGCACGTAAACGCGGAGGCCGTTGTCAAAGCTCCGCATCTTGATCGTTTCAAAAATTTTACGCATGGACTCAGTCGATTTTGGGAAGCGAACGGGTGTGGGTCTCGAGCTCCGGCTCCGGCTGCGGCTCGAACCACAGCGAGATCCGGTCAAAATCTTCCTTGCGATCCTCCGCCGAGGCGGACAGGAGCGAGGCGTCGATCATCTGGTAGACCAGATTGCCGACGTCGGGCGCGCCCGCCACGCCCCAGTCGGCGAGCACCGTCTCGGCCAGCGCGCCGTACTGCTGTTCGGCATATTTGAGGATTCCCGCGGTGAGCTCGGCGGCGGTGAGGTGGCGGCGTCTGCCGACCCGCTCGACCGCGAACTGAAGCGCCTCGACCACAAAGCCGTAAGCCTCCGGACGATAGCGCCCGGATGCCTTGGCCAGCTCCGCGATTTCCTGCTCGAAATTTTTGTTGTCGCTCATAATGGTAGTTTTTTCTTGACTCAAATATAGCGTACCGATTGAAAAATGCAACGTCCGGGGTTATTTTATTGGAAAGAAAACCACCCCCCGATCCAGGAGAGAGACATGCCGGCGCAAATCATTGACGGAAAGAAAATCGCGGAAAAAATCAAACAGCAGTGCGCCGCCGAGGCCGCCGAGCTCAAAGCTCAAGGCATCATCCCCGGTCTCGCGGTGGTTCTGATCGGCGACGATCCGGCTTCGCAAGTCTACGTCGGGTCGAAAGTCAAAACCTGTGCCGAACTCGGCTTCCACTCCGAAAAAATCGTGCTCGGCGCCGACGCCACCCAGGCCGAAGTGCTCGAAGTCGTCCGCCGCCTCAACGCCGATCCCGCCATCCACGGCATCCTGGTCCAGTCGCCGCCGCCGCCCCAGATCGACGAAAAAGCGATCATCGAGGCGATCGACCCCGCCAAGGACGTCGACTGCTTCCACGCCGTCAACGTTGGCAAACTCCTGATCGGCGAAGAGGGCTCTTTCGCCCCGTGCACGCCCAAGGGAGTGCTGGTGCTGCTGGCCGAGAGCGGCATCGACCCCGCCGGCAAATCGGTGGTGGTGATCGGCCGCTCCAACATCGTCGGCAAACCGCTGGTCGCCCTCTTCCTCCAGAAAGCCAAAGGGGCCAACGCCACCGTGACCTGCGTCCACTCCGCGACCCCCGACATCGCCGAATACACCAAACGCGCCGACATCGTGGTCGCCGCCATCGGCAAACCCGAATTCGTCCGCGGCTCGATGCTGAAACCCGGCGCGGTGGTGATCGACGTCGGCATCAACCGCGTTCCCGACGCCGCTTCGGCCAAAGGCTACCGGCTGGTCGGCGACGTCAATTTCAAAGAAGCAAGCGAAGTCGCCTCCTTCATCACCCCGGTCCCCGGCGGCGTCGGCCCGATGACCATCGCCATGCTGATGAAGAACACCCTCCTCGCCGCCCGCAAGCAAGGAAAGCGCTGAAGGGAGCCGGTCGCCCGGCCGGACTGCTTCGCTCAATCGCGCGGCGCAATTCGCGTTGCTCTTGCGCCGCTTGT
>CAZRFG010000324.1:0-4172 GCA_964599205.1 uncultured Victivallaceae bacterium | reverse complement strand
CTGTTCTTTGCCCTGACCGGCGCGGCGGCGGATTATGAGCTCAAAAGTCAACCCACCGCGACCCGGGGCGATTACAAGATCGAGGCCTGGACCGAGCGTGAAAACGGAATCTACCGCGACGGCGAGGAGATTGTTTACAAAATTCAGCTGCTCAAGGACGGCAAGCCGCTGGCGGGCGAGAAACTCGTTTACAGCTTTCGAGGTGACCACTTTTCGGCGGGGAAGGGGGAGTTGACCACCGCCGCGACCCCGCTTGCGGTGACCGTCAAGCCCAAAGGGGCGGGATTCACCCTGATCAAAGTAGATTACCAGATTTCGCCGAAGGAAAAAATTTATGCCCGCGCCGGGGCGCTGACCGACCCCGAAACCTTGCTTCCCGGCCGCCCCGCTCCGGCCGACTTTACCGATTTCTGGCGTCAGCAGCGCGAAGCGGTGCTCGCCGACCGGTCGCCGGCGAGCGTCAGCCCGGTTCCGGTCGATTCCGCGTATCAAGGGAAACTTGAAGTCTATGACGTGCAAATTCCGGTGCCGGGAACCAAACCGGTGTCGGCCTACCTCACCTTGCCGGTGAATCCGGACGGCCGGAAGTTCCCGGCCCTGATCACCTTTCACGCCGCCGGAGTGCGCAGTTCGCTCAAGCAGTACGATTTCGCCGCCAGGGGCTTCCTGGTGCTTGACCTCAACGCCCACGGCCTTCCCAACGGCAATCCGGCGGCGGAGTACACCAAGCTCTACCAGGGGCCGATGAAAAATTACCGGCTGGAAAACGCCGGCGATCGCGACAAGATTTATTTCAACGGCATGTTCCGCCGGCTGATCCGGGCGCTGGAGTATGTCAAAAGCCGCCCCGACTGGGACGGCCGCACCCTGATTGTCCACGGCGGAAGCCAGGGCGGCGGGCAAGCTCTGGTCGCCGCCGGACTCGATCCGGCGGTTTCGGGGGTGATCGCCCACGAACCGGCGCTCTGCGACCACAGCGGAATTTTCGCCGGACGGGATGCGGGTTGGCCGCGCTTCATCGCTTTCAAGGACCGCCGGCCGGTCGATCCCGCGATCGCGGCGGCGGTCCCTTATTACGACGCCGCTTATTTCGCGGCCGGGATCAAAGATGCGAAAGTGCTGGTCACCACCGGCTTGATTGACACCACTTGTGTTCCCTCAAGCGTCTTTGCCGCCTACAACTCGATTCCGTCGCCGGACAAAAAGATCGTGGTCTTTCCGCAGGCGATCCACGGTACCTATCCCGAATTCGAAGCGTTGACCGCCGAATTCCTGAATCAGGCGGCGGTCAAGCCTTGAGCCGCATCGGGGTGTGGTCTTTGAGCTCTTCGAAGCCGAGCGCCCGGTAGAAGTGCGCGGCGCCGGGGGAGGCGACCAGACCGATCCAGTCGACCCCGGCCGCTTTCAGCCGGGCGATCAATTCGCGAACGATCGCCGCGCCGATGCCGCGCTTGCGGTAGCTCGACAATACCACGATGTCCTGGATATAGGCGTCGCTCGCGCCGTCGGCGATCGCCCGGCCCATGCCGACGAGCTTGTCCCCGTCGTAAGCGCCGACCACCGCAAAGGACCCGGCCAGCATCGGCGCGATGAAGTCGGGCGTATAGCCCTCCTCCCACCAGTCGGCGTCGCAGTAGAGTTCGACGATCGCCGCGGCCGGAACCGACGGATCGAGCGTCCGGTATTCGATTTCAGGACTTGAGTGCATAGTACCTCACAATCACGTAGAGCGACGCCAGGATCATGGTTCCGACGGTCACCGGGATGCTGTAGCGGAGAAAGGTTTTGAACGAGATTTTGGCGCCCGCCTTTTCGGCGATGCCCGCCACCACCAGATTGGCCGCCGCGCCGACCATGGTGCCGTTGCCGCCGAAGCAGACCGCCAGCGCCAGCCCCCACCACAAGAGATCCTGATTGACCTGATTGTCGCGGAATTGCGGCGTCGCGGCGATAAAGGACGCGGTGATCGCGGTCATCGCGGCGGTGAAGGACACGTTGTTCATGATCGCCGCCGCCAGCGCACTGATCCACATGATCGCAATCACCGTGAGCGGCACCGGCCATTCCGAGAAGATCGCCATCCCCTTGCTGAAAAACTTCATCAGCCCGGCGAAGTCGGCTCCGGAAACCAGAATGAAGAGGCCCATGAAGAAGAACAACGTGCTCCACTCGATCCTTTCGAGTTCGTGTTCGACGTCGACCCGGCAGATCAGGAGCGCCGCCGCCGCCCCGGTCATCGCCACCACGCTTGGCTGGAGGTGGAACGCGCCGTGGAGCAGAAAGCCGACGATGGTGAGGCCCATCACGATCGCCCCCCGTTTGAGGTTGACCGGATCGGAGATCGCCGATTTTTCGTCGAGCTCCATGATCTTCGCCCGCTGCAGAGCCGAGACCTTCATCCTCGGACTGTAATAAAGCCAGAGGCCAATGCAGTAGATGCTGGTCACCAGCACCACAAACGGCGAGAGGTTGATCAAAAAGGCCATGAAGTTGAATTCCGCCACCGACCCGATGATCAGGTTCGGCGGGTCGCCGATCAGGGTCGCCGTCCCCCCGATGTTGGAGGCCAGCGTCTCGGCCATCAAAAAGGGCAGCGCCGGAAGCGACATCTGGGCCGCCACCACCAGACTCACCGGGGCGACCAAGAGCACCGTGGTGACGTTGTCGAGGAACGCCGACAGGAACGAGGTCGCCAGCACCAGCAGAATCAACGTCCGGATCGGCGAGCCGCGGGCGATTTTGGCGCATTTGATCGCGATGTACTGAAAGAGTCCGGTGCCGGAGAGGATGTTGACCAGCACCATCATCCCGGCGAGGGTGAAGATCACGTCGAAGTTGGCGTAACGCGAATAGACGTCGAGCTTGCTGTAGCGTTCGGCGCTGCGCTCGACCGCGTGGAGCGCCCGCCACTGGGCTTCGGTCGGCTGCGAAGTGTCGAGCTTCTGGCGGATCATTTCAAGCTGGCGGTCGGTGTCGCCCCCGGTGTCGTCGTGGCCGGGTCCGGGGAGGATGAAAAGCAGCATCAAGGTCGAGCCGAGCAGTGCGGCGGTGGTCTTGTGAACTTTTTCGCTGGCGATGACCAGATACGTGCCGAAAAAGATCACGGCGGCGAGGATCATGGTGGTCATGCCTTACCCCCGGAGCACGCGGTGGATGATGTTCTTGACCGATACTTCGCCGACCAGCTTGCCATGGGCGTCGGTGACGAAAAAGAGGTAGCCGGTGCCGCGGCAGAGTTCGATGGTGAACTGGATGAGCGGGGTGTCCGGCTTCAGCGTCACGGGCGGGACGGCGACGAATTCGGATACCTTGCTGGTCTCCTCGTCGTTGAAAATCCGTTCAAAGGGTTCGAAGTTGCCGATGAAGCCGGTGCTCTGGAGCATGAAGAGATAGTCCGGGACGAAGCGCCGGATGATGTCGATCGCCTTGAGTTCGCCGAGGAATTTGCCGTCGGCGTCGGTGACCGGCAGGATCACCCGGCTCTGGCGGTGGAAGAGGTCGAGGGCTTCGGCCAGCGTCTGTTCGGGCTTGAGTGAAACTTCGGGCACGGTCATCAGGTCTTCGGCGGTGATGCTGGCGCGGAGGATGATGTTGCGCCGGTCGAGCAGATCTCCGAGGGTGCCGTTCCGGACCGCGGCGAAGAATTCCTCGATCTGAGCGGGACTGAGCAGACAGCGGGCCAGTGAGGAGATCATTTTGAGGTAGAGGTCGCTGCTGTCGTTGCCGACGAGCGAGAGGATCACCAGCCGGATCGGGTCGTTGTAGCCCTCGAGTGTGAGCGGATTGGCGGTGGCCCCGATCAGGACGGTGAGGCCGGAGAAGTTTTCCAGCCGGATGTGGGGGAGGAGGATCGGGCCGAAGTTGCCGGAGTGTTCGGCGTCGGCGAGCAGCAGCCGTTCGCGGAGTTCGGAAACTTCAAGCGGGAGCTCGATGAATTTCTCGGCCCGGCAGAGCATTTCGGCGTAGAGCGCGCCGCGGTTTTGCGCGGTCAGCTCCTCGAAGATCAGTTCCCGTGACAGGATTGCCGAGAGTTTCATGGCTACCTCCGTAGGCTATGTTGGAACACGGTCCAGGGCACCCGCCCTGGCGCAGAGTCAAGAGGGCGCGGAGCCCTCTTGCGGTGTGCGAGGCAGCGCCTCGCCGTTCCCGCTCCGGGCGGGCGCACTGCGCCT
>CAZRFG010000323.1:0-4176 GCA_964599205.1 uncultured Victivallaceae bacterium | reverse complement strand
GGCCGCGCTGCAGGCGGCGCTGGCGGGGTCGAAGGTGATTCTGGTTGAGAAAAACGGTTTGCCGGGCGGCACCATGACCGCCGCCGGCATTCACTTTCCCGGCCTGTTCCACGCCTGGGGGCGTCAGGTGATCGCCGGACTCGGCTGGCGACTGGTTAAAGCAACGGTCGATCTCATGGGGCGCGAACTCCCCGATTTCACCCGGAGTGAGCCGGGACGGCACTGGAAGCACCAGATTCCGGTCGACCCGGTGATTTTCGCCGCGCTGGCCGAGCGCGAACTTCTCGCCGCCGGGGTGAAAATTCACTATCACACCATGCTCGGAGCACTGGCCGCCACCCCCGACGGCTGGCGGGCCTCGCTCTGCGGCAAGGACGGTCTCTTTGAGGTTGCCGCCCGGATCGTGGTCGATTGCACCGGCGACGCCAATGCGGCGAAGCTGGCCGGGTGCGAACTTCGCACCGCATCGCCCTGCCAGCCGGGGACGATGAGCGTTTACGCCATCGGCTATCAGCCGGAGCAACTCGATCTCGCGGCGATCAGCCGCGCTTTTGACGACGCGGTCGCGACGGGGGAGGTGCGTTACGAGGACACCGGCTGGGGCGGCGCATTCAATCCCCACGTCCTCCTCGGGCATGGCAACAACAGCAACCATATCGCCGGGATCAACGCCTTTGACAGCGCCGGACGCACCAAAATCGAAATCGCCGGGCGCGAGGCGTTGCTCCGGCTGTACCGTTTTTTGCGCCGTCAGCCGGGGCTGGAAAAACTCGAATTCCGGCTTGACGGCACCGAGTGCGGCGTTCGCGAGACCCGCACCATCGTCGGCAAAGCGACGGTCAGCGCCGCCGACTATATCGCCGGAACCGCGTATCCCGACGCTCTCGGGTACGCCTTTTATCCGATCGACCTCCACGACGCCGAAGTCGGGCTCGACAAGCGCGAACTCGCGCCCGGCGTGGTGCCGCAATTTCCGCGCGGCGCGTTGATCCCCGCCGGCAGCCGCCGCCTGGTGGCCGCCGGACGGCTGATCTCCAGCGACCGGCTGGCCAATTCGGCACTGCGGGTCCAGGCCGCCTGCATGGCGACCGGGCAGGCCGCCGGGGCGATGGCCGCGCTGGCGGCGCAGCGGCGGATTGCCCCGGAGGCCCTCGAAGTTGACGCGATCCGCACCTTACTTGCCGCCCATGGCGCGATTGTTCCCGGCCGCTGAGGCGTTGAGGGCGGAGAGCAGCGCCTTGACCGCGGCGAGGTTGATGCTGCCGTCGATCCCGGCGCCGAAGAACGGTTGTCCGTCGACCCGGATGCCGACATAGGCGATCGCCTGGGCGTCGGCCCCGCTCCCGAGCGCATGTTCGCTGTAGCTTTCAAAAGCGAAACCCGGGATTGCCAGGCATCCGCCCAGCGCCGACGCTACCGCCTCGATCGGGCCCGCGCCGACGCCGAGGAAGCGGTGCGGCGCGCCGTTGATTTCGAGCACAAGTTCAATCCCAGTTTTGGTTTCGCCGGGCGAAACCGGACGGTTCATCCGGAACTCGATCAACTTCAGCATGGCATCCGCCGGTTCGACGATTTTCTCCCGGAAAATCCGGTAGACTTCGTCCGGGGTGACCTCCTTGCCGGTCGCTTCCGCTTCCTCTTGAATCGCGCGCGCGACCGCCGACTGCATCTCTTTGGGGACGCGGATCTGAAACATCTCTTCGAGGATGTAGGCGATGCCGCCCCGGCCGGACTGGCTGTTGATCCGGATCAGCTTTTCGTAACTGCGGCCGACGTCGGCGGGGTCGAGGTGGAGGTACGGCATCTTCCAGCCTTGCCGGAAGTGCTCGCAGATTTCCTCGCGCCGCGCCATTCCCTTGCGGATCGCATCCTGGTGGGTGCCGGAAAAGGCGGTGAAGACCAGCTCCCCGGCATACGGCGTGCGGGGGTGGACTTTGATCTCCGACACCTCCTCGATGAACGCCGCGATCTCGGGCAGGCGCGAAAAGTCGAGCCCGGTCTCCACCCCGCGCGACTGGAGATTCAGCGCCAAAGTGATGATGTCCATGTTGCCGGTGCGTTCGCCGTGTCCGGCCAGCGTTCCCTCGACCCGGTCCGCCCCCGCCAGCATCGCCATCTCGGCGGCGGCGATGCCGCAGCCCTGGTCGTTGTGGGTGTGGACGCTGATCACGGTGTCGGCCATGTAGCGGTAACGGCGGGTGAAATACTCGATTTTGTCGGCATACTCGTTGGGCGGCCGCCGTTCCACCGTCGAGGGCAGATTGAGGATGAAGTCGCCCCGGCCCCGCGGCTGCCAGGCGTCGTGGACGGCTTCGGCCATCGCGACGATGAAGTCGATGTCGCTGTCCGAGAACTCCTCGGGCGAAAATTCGTAGTTGATCGCGCCGCGGCGGCCGCATGCTTCGATCGCGTCGGCGATCCGCCGGGTGCCGTCGACCGCGGTCCGGATCAGCTCTTCGCGGCTTTTGTCAAAAACGAAGATGCGGTGGAGTTCGCTTGCCGCAATGTAGCAGTGGACGGTCGCCTCTTTGACCCCCTCGATCGCCGCCATGGTGCGCTCGATCAGATCCGGCCGGGCGGCGGTGAAGACCGCGATCCGGACGCCGTCCGGGATCAGCTTCTCGGTAATCAGCCGGCGGACGAATTGAAATTCCTCGGTCGAGGCGGCGGGGTAGGCCACCTCGATCTCCTTGAAGCCGATTTCGCAGAGCATTTTGAAATAACGGATTTTGGTCTCGACCTTCATCGGGTTGACAAAGGCCTGGTTGCCGTCGCGGAGGTCGACCGGGACGATCACCGGCGACGCGGTGATGCGGCGGGTCGGCCAGACCCGGTTTTCGATTTCGACGGTTTCGGGGGCGCGGTATTTGGGATATGCTTTCATAGTGATTTCTTTCCGGTAAAAACGAAGGGTCATGAGTGATTCCGGAACAGCCCGAATGCGCCAAGACGACCGGAGCGGGCGATACGGAATCAACGGGGAGGGTTTTCACCGGCCGGGTGGGGTCGTTTCCAGGCGGAAACGCATGCGTCTCAACTCAGGCCCGGCCGGCGCAAGTAAGTCGCAGAAGGAGGGTAATCGCGGAAACGGCGAACACCGGCGACGCCGTGTTCCGGCCGCCGGAGCGAATGCTGCAATTGTTTTGATGTTCGTTCATATTCCGCTTTTGGTCTCAATTTACGGTGGTACTATAATCGTCGCGGCGAAAAAGTCAAGCCCGTTTCTCACTTTCGAACGAAGATTTGACGAGATACGATTCATTTTTCGCGTCGAAAAAATTCAAAATAACCGTTTTGAAACGAATTTTCGTTTGAAAATCAAATAAATGCGTACTATATTATAATTTCAATTAAGGATGATGGGATAGACAGATGGACGGTAACAATAAAAGAAAAAAAGTGGTTTCCGGGACCCTTTTTCTGCTTTTGTTGCTGTTCGCCTTCAATCTTGCCGCCGCTCCGGAGCGTCCGGTGCGATTGGCGCCGTCCGTGCTTCAAGCCGGCGAAGCGATTTGCAATACCGTCGCCGGGATTCTGGAAAGCATGCCGTTTCCGATCGGCTACGCCCTCTGCGACCTCCAGGACCGCTCGCCGCTGCTCAAAGAGGCTGAGAGTCACGATGAATCCGCCGCCTTGCCGGTTTTGCCGCTTTTGAATTTTCTGGCGTTGCCGGTCCTGCTTGCGATGGGTTTTTCCGCCGCCGCCGCCATTCGCGGGCGGATGAACTATCTGCGACAAATTTTTTCTCCCCTGATTCCGGTCCGGGCTGGTCCTTTCACCATTTCGTCTGCTGATTTCGCGTCGGCCCGATAGAAACGCATCGGAGCAGCGCACATACCTCAAAACAGCATCCGTCCTCTTCTTGTAGTCAGAATTCACATCCATTTTCCGGGAAATTGTGCATTTTTCCGTACCCGTACGGAGCAATGTGACAATTCTCCGGGGAAGCAAAAAAATAAGGAAAGATATGAAAAAAGTCAAGTTCATGTTGACGGCGTTCCGCGACGGTTTCCAGTCGGTTTTCGGCGCGCGGGTTTATTCCAAAGACTTCCTGCCGATGGTTGAGGAAGCTGCCAAGGCGGGGATCGAACACTTCGAGGCAGGCGGCGGCGCGCTTTTCCAGGCGGCTTATTTTTACTCCAATGAAGACGCTTTCACGGTGATGGACAACTTCCG
>CAZRFG010000322.1:0-4180 GCA_964599205.1 uncultured Victivallaceae bacterium | reverse complement strand
AACGGCGAGGCGCTGCCTCGCACACCGCAAGAGGGCTCCGCGCCCTCTTGACTCCCCGCAAGGGCACTGCCCTTGACCGGGGTACGGCACAGGGCACGCGGACAGGGCACGCAACATCGGACCGGCATTCCGGTCCTCGAATACATACAACACGACAGGAGAATGAAGATGTTTGGAAATCTCGGCGAAATGGCCAAGATGATGCAGAAGGCCAAAGACATTCAAAAGAATATGGCCGCCATGAAAGAAGAACTCGCCCAGGCCGAATTCAGCGGCAGCGCCCCCGGCAACCAGGTCAGCGCCACCGTCACCGGCGACTTCCGGGTCCGCTGCATCAGCATCGCCCACGAAGCCTCCGGCGACCGCGAATTGCTGGAAACCCAGGTCATGGTCGCCGTCAACAGCGCCCTCGACGCCGCCCGCCAGGCCATGCAGAAAAAAATGAGCGACGTCACCGGCGGGCTCAAACTCCCCGATATTTTCTGAGCATCCCGCTTACCCGATAAACGGCCGGAACAAGAAGTTCCGGCCGTTTTATTTTTCGCATCACCCTTGGGTGCGGCGGCGGAACGCGCCCGGCGTCTCCCCGGTGCGGTGCTTGAAAAAACGCGAAAAGGTGTGAACATCGGGAAAGTTGAGCAACCGGGCGATCTCGCCGGGCGGAAGGCCGGAGTAACGCAAATGGTTGCCGGCGGCGAAAATGATGATCGAGTCGAGGTGGCTCTTCAAATTCGGCGAAGCGCTGTTGTTGACCTTGCGGAACTGGTATTTGAGCTGCGAAAGGGTCAAACCCAGCCGGTCCGCCAGCAAATTGACGTTGAGCCGGTAGCCGTCGTGGAGGACTTCCGCCGAGATCCGGCGCAGCAGTTCCGGCGGTTCCGCGGGCGGGGGCGGGGCGTCGCCGCTCAACTCCAGCAGCAGCAAGTACAGCTGCCCGCTCAACAGCCGCATCCGCGCCGGATCGGTGAACTGCGGCGGCGTCTGCTCCGGCAGGAGTGCAATCAGATTCGCCGCCAGCTGCCGGGTCACGCCGTCGCACTTCGGAGTCACCCGGAAAGCCGGGAAATTGAATTTGATCGAGATGAATTCAAAGGATTCCCCCAGCTCCCGGAAGCCGTGCGGCTCCTCCGGCGCGATCAAGTGGCAGTCCCCCGGTCCGATGGTCACGCAACGCTTCGCTCCCAGCCCGAGGAACCGCCCGCGGATGCCCAGCTCCAGCTGGAAAAACGAATGCACGTGAAGCGGCGCCGTATTGGCCCGGCCGCGCCCCCAGTGCAGAATCTCCGGCAGTTTGCCCGGAAAGAGTTTCATCGTCAATCCTCCGGCGGACGCTTTCCCCGGAAACCTTCCGGCAACGCCGCCTGCAAACGATAGCGCGGCTTTCGCCAAAATGCCACCCGGATTCTCTGTTTTGCCATTTTTTTTCGCTAAAAATGGGCTATTTTGTCTTTTAATGACGAGATTTTGCCATTAATAGAGGAGTCATCACCATGGTCAAACAGCGCCAAGTCGCCTGCGTCAGGCATGACGGGCGGGTCGAATGCGTCACCCAGCCGATCCCCGAACTCAAGGACGGCGAAGTCCTGGTCAAAGTCCACGCTTCGCTGATCAGCCCCGGCACCGAAATGAATCTGGTGCGCACCCGCCGCGAGACTCCCGCCCCGGCCGGCAGCGATATTAATTTCGGCTACTCCAGCGCCGGCGAAATCGTGGCGATCAAAGGCGATCCCAAGGGGCTCAAGGTCGGAATGGCGGTGGCCGGGATGGGCGGCGGCGCCTGCCACGGCAGCTACAACGTCATTCCGGTCAACCTGGTGGTGCCGATGCCCGCCGGCGTCAGCTACGAGGAGGCGACTTTCGCTTCGCTCGCGGCAACTTCGCTCCAGGCGGTGCGCCGCACCGAGCCCACGCTTGGTGAATACGGCATGGTGCTCGGTTTGGGCATCGTCGGCAACCTCGCCGCCCAGCTCTATCAGATCTCGGGCGCCCGCGTACTGGGTTGGGAAAGCCTCCGCAAACGGGTTGCGATCGCCCGCAAATGCGGAATAGCCGACACCATCGACTTCACCAAAGTCGACGCGGCCGCCGCCTCGCGCGACTTTGCCGCGCCGTACGGGATGGACTTCGCGCTGCTGGCCTTCGGCGGCAATGCCGAAAAGGCCTTTATGGCGGTCAAGCAGGCGATGAAAGTCTCCGCCGACGGCCACGCGATGGGCCGGGTGGTGGTGGTCGGCGGCTGCCGCTTCCCCTTTGACGGCGGGGCCTGGTCGGGCAATCTCGACGTGCGCTGTTCGTCGCGCACCGGGGCCGGGTATCACGATCCCGACTGGGAACGCGGCAAGGACTATCCCGCCGCTTTCGTCCAGTTCACCAGCCAGCGCAACGCCCGCGAGCTGCTGCAGCTGATCGCCGAGAAAAAACTCAAAGTCAAACCCCTGATCACCCACCGCCTCAAACTCAACGCGGTCGGCGAGGCCGCCGACATGCTGCTTGAGCATCCCGACGCGGCGCTCGGCGTCGTTCTGGAAATGGAGTAAATCATGGCTTTTAAAATCGGTCTGGTCGGATTGTGCACCTCCCACCCCGGAGCCTGGGTGCCGGTGATCCGGGAACTCGCGGCGGCGGGCGCGGCGGAAGTCGAAGTCGTCGCCGCCTGGGATTCGGGCGAAACCCGCCCCGCCGGGTTCGCTTCGCAATTCTGCGCCGAAAACAACATCCCCCGCCCCCTTGAGAACCTTGACAAGATGGTCGGGCTGGTCGACGGGGTGATCGTCCACACCGCCAACTGGGACCGCCACCTCGAAGAGGCGGAGCCGTTTGTCCGCGCCGGCAAGGCGGTTTACCTCGACAAGCCGATCGCCGGGAACTTCCGCGATCTCGCCCGCATTGCCGACTGGGTCAAGGAAGGCCGCCGGGTCACCGGCGGCTCGGTGCTCCATTATTGCCGTGAAGCGCTCGCGCTCCGCGACGAAGTCGCCACCGCCGGTGAGACGGTCCACTCCGCCTACAGCGCGATCGGGGTCGATGACTTCAACTACGGCATTCACGGCTACGCGATCCTCCACGCGCTGCTCGGCGAAGGCATCCAGTCGGTGCGCTATCTCGGCAGCTCCAACCAGAAGCAGCTGATGCTCAACTGGAGCGGCGGCCGGGTGGCGCTGCTGACCGCGGGCAAGACCAAGTGGCTGCCCTTCAACCTCACCGCGGTCACCGGGAGCGGTGTGCACCAGGTCAGCGTCGACAACGGCGAACTCTACCGCTCGATGCTGCGCCGGGTTTTGCCGTGGTTCTGCGGCCAGGCGGCGGAGCCGCCTTTGAGTCCGACTTCGCTCCTCGAGCCGGAACTTGCGGCGCTGGCGGCCAAACTCTCTTGGCAGCGGAACGGCGCGGAGGTTTTTTTGAGCGATCTCGGCTTCAAGGACGAGGCGGCCTACGACGGCGCGGCATTTGCCTGCGAGTACCGCCGCGCCCGGCTGGGATAAGGTTCGGATTTGCTTTTTGAGTTCGGATGGTTTATTGTATGAGATATGCACAAAGCCACCGAAAAAGCACTGAATCAGCTGCGCGACCGGATCAAGGCCGGGGAGTGGAGCGAAAACAGCTTCCTCCCCGCCGAGCGCAAACTCTGCGCCGAACTTGAAGTCGGGCGCGGCGCCGTCGCCGCTATTTTTCGCGAACTCACGCTCCAGGGCCTGATTGCGATCGAGCCCGGACGCGGCGTCCGGGTGCTGAGTTCCGGCGGCGACGGCGGCGGCGCACTCCGCCAGGTGCTGGTGATCGAGTACGCCAACTACTCGATCTCCAACTCGGCCGAACACCTTCAGCTGCTCGGACACCTTTCACAGGCGACCGCCGCCCACGGGATCGGCATGTCGCTTGCTTTCATCGACCTTGACCAGCCGATCAAGCCGATCCTCGACCGCTACGCCCGTGACGAATTCCAGGCGGTGATCGTGGTCGAACGGGCCGAGTTGGTCGATATCGAGCTCCTGCTCCGGCACGGCATTCCGACGGTGGTGATCAACTACGAGGCGGAGGGGAAATTCCCCTGCGTCCGGGTCGATTTCCGCGAAATCGGCCGGATCGCCGGACGCGAATTCGTCAAGGCCGGGCTCGACCGGATCGCGGTGCTCGCCGCCGCTTCCGACAGTTTCTTCTGCCGCGAAATGATCGCCGGCCT
>CAZRFG010000321.1:0-4190 GCA_964599205.1 uncultured Victivallaceae bacterium | reverse complement strand
CGCCACCACGGTGATGGTGATCGGCTTCATCAACGCCGGGCTGCTGACCTTGACCCAGTCGATCGGGATCATCTTCGGGGCCAACATCGGGACCACGGTGACCGCCCAGATCATCTCCTTCAACCTCTCCGGGATCGCGCTGCCGGCGATCATTCTCGGCTTTCTGATTACGCTTGCCCGGCGCGAGGAGATCAAGGGCTGGGGCGAATCGATCCTCGGCTTCGGCTTGCTTTTCTTCGGCATGACGATGATGAGCGACGAACTCAAAATGCTCGGCACTTTCCCGACTTTCGTCAACGTGTTCCACTCCTTTGACTGCACTCCGAGCGCTGCCGGCGGCTGGATGCCCTTCGGCGCGGTGCTCGGCGCGATCGGGATCGGAGTCGCCGCCACCATGCTGATCCAGTCGAGTTCGGCGGCGATGGGGATCATCCTCGCGCTGGCCGCGGGCGGGCTGGTCAACTTCTACACCGCGGTGCCGCTGCTCTTGGGCACCAACATCGGGACCACCGTCACCGCATTCCTCGCTTCGCTCGCCGCCAACCGGGTGGCCAAACAGGCGGCGGTCGCCCATGCTTTGTTCAATGTCTTCGGCGCGCTGCTGATGGTGGGGCTCTTTTACGTGCCGTACGGCCCGCACCGGATTCCGGTGTTCCTCTACTTCGTCAATGCGATGACCCCGGGTGACGTCTTCGCCGCGGTGCCGCAGGGGATGGAGCGGCACATCGCGATGGCGCACACCTTTTTCAACGTCATCGTGACGCTGATATTGCTGCCCTTCATCGGCCACTTTGCCCGCTTCTGCGAGTTTCTGCTGCCGATCCGCAACCAGTCGGAATTGGCGACGGTGACTCTCGAGCCCAATCTCCTCGCCTCGCCGTCGATCGCGCTGGAACAGGTGGTGCTGGCGATCCGCCAGATGGTCTCCGATTCGTGGCAAATGCTCGATACCGCGGTCAACATCCATTTCCTCAAGGCGAAGGTCGATGAAAAGGCGTTCCGCGCCCTCGCCGAAGCCGAGGAGAAGATCGACCGGATGCAGGCCGACGTCACCGATTACCTGGTCCGGATCACCCGCCGCGAACTCTCCGAGCCGCAGTCGGCGCTGGTGCCGCTTTTGATGCATTGCACCAACGACGCGGAGCGGCTGGCCGACCATACCGAAAACATTCTTGAGCTCACCCGGCGGCTGGCCAAGGCTTCCAAAAACATTTCCGACGAAGCGCGCCGCGATCTCGAAAAGGTCTGGACTCTGCTTGATGTCGAAGCGAAAAGCGTCATTTCCGCCCTCGGCAGCACCAATCCGGCCGATATCGAACAGGCCTTGAAGAACGAGCGCAAGATCAACAAACTCACCGACAAATACGAATCCGAACATATCGAGCGTCTGCGCAACGGCAACTGCAACCTGGCGTTGAGCGTACTGTACATCGAGATGCTCGGCGAACTGGAAAAGCTCGGCGACCACCTGACCAACATCGCCGAGCGGACGCCGGAAATTCAGAAGCACTATATCAAACTCTGAGGAGGATTGCATCGTGGAAATCAAAGTTGACCGCCGCGAACCGGAGGAGAGACTGCGCAAAATACCATTCGACCGGGTGGTCGACGCGGTGACCCGCTGCTGCTTTGAAGCCGCCTGCCGGTTGCCCGCCGACGTGCTTGCCGCAATCGAAGCGGCGGCGAAGCGCGAATCGAGCGAACTCGGGCGTGACTTTCTGAAACAGTATCTCGAAAACGCCCGCATCGCGCTGGCGGAGAACAAACCGCTCTGCCAGGACACCGGCTTCGCCGTCTTTTTCGTCGAAATGGGCGAGCGGCTGCTGATCGACGGCGGTTCGATCTACGAAGCCATCGCCAAAGGCACCGCGCGCGGCTACGCCGAGGGCTTTTTGCGCAAATCGATTGTAAACGATCCCCTTTTCAAACGCAAAAACACCGGGGACAACACCCCGCCGATCATCCACTTGACGCTGGTGCCCGGCGACCGGCTGACGGTGGTCCTCGCCCCCAAGGGCGGCGGTTCGGAGAATATGAGCGCGCTGGCTATGCTGAAACCCTCCGACGGCCGCGCCGGAGTGATCGACTTTGTGGTCAAAACGGTGGTCAAGGCCGGCGGCAATCCGTGCCCCCCCACCATCGTCGGGGTCGGCATCGGCGGCACCTTTGAAAAAGCCGCTTTCCTGGCCAAAAAAGCGCTGCTCCGGCCGGTCGGCCAACCCCATCCGGATCCGGAATACGCCGCGCTTGAGCACGATATCCTCGCCGCGATCAACGCCTCCGGGGTCGGCCCGCAGGGGCTCGGCGGCGACGTCACCAGTTTCGCGGTCCATATCGAGGACCACCCCTGCCACATCGCTTCGCTGCCGGTGGCGGTCAATCTCAACTGCCATGCGGCGAGACATGCGGGGTTTGAATTATGAGTGAACTCATCCGCCTCTCGACCCCGATCGATGAAAAAACCGCGCGCGGCCTCCGGGCCGGCGACCGGGTGCTGCTCTCGGGGGTGATCTGGACCGGGCGCGACGCCGCCCACAAGCGGCTGATCGCGCTGCTCGACGCCGGGGAAGCGCTGCCGCTTTCGCTGCGCGACCAGGCGATCTACTTCGTCGGCCCCTGTCCGGCCCGGCCGGGCGAAGTGATCGGCAGCGCCGGTCCGACCACCAGCGGCCGGATGGACGCCTATTCGCCGCGGCTGATGCGTGAATGCGGTTTGCGCGCGATGATCGGCAAAGGCGAACGCAATGCCAAAGTCGTCGAAGCGATGCGCGAATGCGGCGGCATCTATTTCGCCGCCACCGGCGGGGCCGGGGCGCTGATCGCCAAGTGCATTGTTTCCGCCGAGGTGGTGGCTTTTCCGGAGCTCGGTCCGGAGGCGATCTACCGGCTTGAGGTTAAAGATTTTCCGCTGGTGGTGGCGATCGACAGCGTCGGCGGCAATCTTTTTGAACGGAGCTGAAGTTGGATCTGTCGGAAAAACATGCCGCATTTCAGGGCGACCGTCACTACTGGGAGACGGCGCGCGCCGCTTTTGTGCTGAAACTCCTCGATTCACTCGATGAGCGCACGGGTACTTTGCTCGACGTCGGTTGCGGCGACGGGTATCTGGTGCGGCGGATGGCGGAGCGTTTTCCGGAGCGGCATTTCCTCGCGGTCGACAGCGCGTTCACGCCGGAACAGATGGCCGCGCTTCGGAGCGACCGGATCGAACCGGCGACGGCGATCGACTTTGAACAATCCGGACGCTGCAACGCGGCGACGCTGTTCGACGTGCTGGAGCACATCGACGACGACGAGGCGTTCCTGGCTCAGCTTTACGCCTGCCTCGCGCCCGGGGCGCAGGCGGTGTTCACGGTGCCGGCCTTTCAGTTGCTTTTCGGCGACCATGACCGGATGCTGAGCCACTTCCGGCGATATGCGCATCCGGGGCTGGTGGCGAAGTTGCGGCGGGCCGACTTTGAAGTGACCGAGTCGGGTTACTTTTTTGCCTCGCTCTTCGGGCCGCGGCTGCTGTTGAAGTTCCTCGGGCGCGACGCGGCCGGCGCGGTTGGCCACGGTGCGGTGCGGCCGTTGTGGATCAATGCTTTATTAGGCAAAATGTTGCAACTCGATGCCGGCGTCTGCCGCGCGCTGGTCAAAATCGGGATCAAAATCCCGGGACTCTCGGTGTACGCGATATGTCGAAAACCATTCTGATCATCCCCTGCTACAACGAAGCGGAACGGCTCGATTTCGGAGCGCTGCGGGCGTTTGCCGCCGCGCACCCCGATATTTCGCTCCTGGCGGTCGACGACGGCAGCACCGACGCGACTTCGGAGAAACTTGCCGCCTGCGGCATTCGCTGCCTCCGGCTGGAGCGCAACGGCGGCAAAGCCGAAGCGGTCCGGCAGGGAATGCTGGCGGCGGTGAAAGAACCGTGCGATTACGTCGGCTATTTCGACGCCGATCTGGCGACGCCGCTGGAGTTGGCGGTGCGCTGGGCGGCCTGGTTCGACGCCGAGCCGGAAGTTGACATGATTTGCGGCTGCCGGCTGCGGCGGCTGGGGGCGGACATCCGGCGGAGTGCGATGCGCCACCTGATCGGAAGAGGTTTCGCCACTTTTTTTTCGTTTTATTTGCAACTGCCGGTGTATGATACCCAGTGCGGAGCGAAACTGTTCCGGCGGGAGCTGGTGGACCAGCTTTTCACC
>CAZRFG010000320.1:0-4196 GCA_964599205.1 uncultured Victivallaceae bacterium | reverse complement strand
CAGCGCCCCCGCCCGGCGGGCGAGCTCGGCGATGGCGGCGAGGTCGGCGAGTTTGAGCAACGGATTGGTCGGACTCTCGAGCCAGACCAGCCGGGTTTTCGGCGTCAGCGCCGCCGCGACCTGGTCGCGGTCGGCGGCATCGACATAGACGATCTCGACGCCCCACGGCCGCAGCAGCTTTTCAAAGATCCGGTAGCTCCCGCCGTAGGTGTCGTTGCCGGCCACCACCCGGTCGCCGCGCCGGAGGAGCGGCTGGAGCGCCCCCACCGTGGCCGCCGAACCGGAGGCGTAGGCGAGGCCGTAATGGCCCTCCTCGAGCAGCGCCAGCGCTTTTTCCAGCGCTTCACGGGTGGGGTTGCCGGTGCGCGAATACTCATAACCGCGGTCGCGGCCGAGTCCGTCCTGCAAATAGGTCGAGGTCTGGTAGATCGGCACGCTGACCGCCCCGGTGCGGGGTTCGGGAAGATTGCCGTCGTGAATGGCGATGGTTTCGAATTTCATGCTCCTTCCGCCGCCTCCGCTTCGCCGAGGAATCCTTGTTCGAGCATCCAGCGGTCGTTGTAGAGTTTACTCAGATAATTCCGCCCGGTGTCGGGGAGAATCACCACGATTTCTTTGGGCTTGTCAGTTTCGGCGGCGAACCTCAGCGCCGCCGCCAGCGCAGTACCGGACGAACCCCCGGCGAGAATCCCCTCTTCGCGGGCCAGCCGGCGGGCGGTGAGAAAGGATTCGCGGTCGGTGATCCGGTAAAAGCGGTCGACGATGGCGCGGTCATAGGTGTCGGGGAAGTAATCCTCGCCGATCCCCTCGACCTTGAACGACCCCGGCCGGTCGCCGGAGAGGATCGAGCCCGGCGGATCGGCCCCGATCACCAGCAAACCGGGGTTGCGCTCCTTGAGGTAACGCCCCGCCCCGGAGAGAGTGCCGCCGGTGCCGATCCCGCCTACCAGCACGTCGATCCGCCCCTCGGTATCGCGCCAGAGCTCAGCCCCGGTGGAGTGGTAATGGGCGGCCGGATTGGCCGGATTCTCGAACTGGGCGGCCCGGAACGCGCCGGGGATGGCGGCGGCGATCGCTTTTGCTTTCTGGATGTAATTATCCGGCGAATCGGGCGGCACCCGGGTCGGAGTCATCACCACCTGCGCCCCGTAGGCGCGCAGCAAGGCGACTTTTTCGTCGCTCATCTTGTCGGGCATCACCACGATCAGACGGTAGCCCCGGACCGCGGCGGCGATCGCCAGCCCGGCCCCGGTGTTGCCGGCGGTGGCTTCGACGATGGTGCCGCCCGGCCGGAGCTCGCCCCGCCGCTCGGCGTCCTCGATCATCCGCAGCGCGGCGCGGTCCTTGATCGAGCCCCCGGGATTGAGGGCCTCGACTTTGACATAGAGATGCGCCCCCGTTGCGGAGCCGATTTTCTGAAGTTTAACCAGCGGGGTCGAGCCCACCGCTTCAAGTATGGAATTACGGTACGACATATCCTTTTTCCTTTGTCCTTTGTCGATCAAATCAATCTGCGTAAAAAATGACCATACTGATGAGCGATCAGTCATAGCTCAAAACGCTTGACGCTTTTGAGATGGATTTTTGTTGTCAACCGCAGGCCGATACAGAGTATCGGACGAGGATTTACGGCAAAAATCGGCGCGAAAGAACAAGCGGCGAGCTATGAATGTGAGCGAATCAGTATAAAACGGCAGACCGGGATCAACATCGGATCAGGAGGCGCAATTCGGCTTCCACCGCCGGGGCGGTGAGGCGCATCGCATCGATCGCGCGCTCCAGCAGCGCGTCGAGTTCCCACCCCAGGAGTTCGGCTCCCGCGGTGATCACCTCGCGCGAGCAACCGGCGGCGAAAGCTTTGGTTTTGAATTTCTTTTTGACCGACTTGAGTTCGAGGTCGGCGAGGCTGCCGGAGGGACGCACCAGCGCCGCCGCCCAGATCAGGCCGGTGAGTTCGTCGGTCGCGTAGAGCACTTTTTCCATCACATGCTCCGGCTTGACTTCGACCGTGAGATTCCAGCCGTGCGAAACCACCGCCCGGATCAGCGCGGGATCGGCTCCGGCACTTTGGAGAAGCTCCGGCGCTTTGCGGCAATGGAGCTCCGGGAACCGCTCGAAATCGATGTCGTGAAGCAGCCCGGCCACGCCCCAGAAATCCTCCTCGTCCGCGAAGCCGAGTTCGCGGGCGAAATGGCGCATCACCGCCTCCACCGTCAGCGCGTGGCGGAGAAGGAAGCGGTCATGGTTGTATTGCCGAAAAAGTTCGAGGGCGTCCGGGCGGTTCATTGCGGTTCTCCGGTTCAGTTTTCAAAAAGCCAGGTCGAGAGATAGCGCTCGCCGGTGTCCGGCAGCAGCACCACGATCCGTTTCCCGGCGTATTGGGGATCGCGGCTGAGCTCCAGTGCGGCGTAGAGCGCCGCCCCGGAGGAGATCCCGACCAGCAAGCCTTCCTGTCTCGCCGCCTCGCGGGCGGTCTTGCCGGCGTTCTCGTGCGAAATTTGGATGATCCGGTCGATCAAGGCGGAATTGAGCACCTTGGGGACGAAGCCGGCCCCGATGCCCTGAATTTTGTGCGGTCCGGGTTTGCCGCCGGAGAGCACCGGACTGGCGTCTGGCTCGACCGCGATCAGTTGCACTGCGGGGTTGCGCGACTTGAGGACTTCGCCGACCCCGGTCAGGGTGCCGCCGGTGCCGACTCCGGCGACGAAAGCGTCGAAGCGCCCCGCGGTATCGCGCCAGATCTCCTCGGCGGTGGTCAGACGGTGGTATTCCGGGTTGGCCGGATTCTCGAACTGCTGCGGAATGACCGAGCCGGGATGAGCGGCATGCAGTTCCTCGGCTTTGGCGATCGCGCCGCGCATGCCCTGCGAGCCCTCGGTCAGCACCAGTTCGGCGCCGTAGGCGGCGAGAAGTTTGCGGCGCTCGATGCTCATTGTCTCGGGCATGGTCAGGATCAGACGGTACCCCTTGACCGCGGCGACCAGCGCGAGGCCGATCCCGGTGTTGCCGCTGGTGGGCTCGATAATGAGGCCGCCCGGCTTCAGCGCGCCGGTTTTTTCGGCGGCCTCGACCATCGCCAAGGCGATGCGGTCCTTGACCGAGCTGCCCGGATTGAAGGATTCGACTTTCGCCACCACTTCGGCGGCGCCGGAGTTGAGCCGGTTGATGCGTACCAAAGGCGTGTTGCCGATGGTGGCGAGATTGTTGACGGCGATGTTTCCCATATATGACCTCCTGTTCGCGCAGGTTGAAAATTTATTCCGATAGCGCTTTCACGTTTCAAAATAACCCCAAAAAAATCATTTGTCAAGCCTTTTTTCAATAAAATCTACAAAAATAGTAGATTTTTAAAAAAACCACCACCAGAAGATCGTGACAGACAAATAATAGAGCTTAAAAATCGCAAAATCAATATTTTTTCAATCCACCGAAAGCTTGCCAAATGGAAAAAATTCAAAAAAAATCACTACTTAACAGGTTGACATTATGAAAAATCGTGGCATAGTAAGTCTGTCACCGCACCCAACTCCATGCGTTCCGGGCTTGCCCAAGCGCCGCCGTCACATAAGGATCTCAAGCAAGTGAGTCAATCAGCCGTATTAACCATCGCCAAACTCGGGAAACATTTCGCCGCCCCCGGCTGCGGAACGCTCGAAGTGCTTTCCGATATCGGATTTGAAGTCGCCGCCGGGGAGTTCGTCGCCATTGTCGGCGGCTCCGGGTGCGGCAAGTCGACGCTGCTCAAGATCATCGCCGGCCTGCTCGGCGATTACACCGGCACAGTCGAGCTCAACGGCCGCGCGATTGCCGGGCCGGGGCGCGACCGCGGTTACGTCTTTCAGGAGCCGCGGCTGATGCCGTGGCTGACGGTGGCCGGCAACGTCGGCTTCGGCCTCGCCGAGCCGCGCCGGGCGCGCGAACTGGTGCCGGAGTACCTCAAGCTGGTAGGGCTTGAGAGGTTCGCCGACGCGTATCCGGAACAGCTCTCGGGCGGCATGGCGCAGCGATGCGCGATCGCCCGCGCGCTGATCAACCGGCCGGAGATATTGCTCCTCGACGAGCCCTTCGGCGCGCTCGACGCAATCACCAAAATCTATCTGCAGGAGGAATTGTACAAAATCCACGCCGCCGGGCGCGGCGTGATGATCATGGTCACCCACGATATCGAGGAGGCGATCTACCTCGCCGACCGGATC
>CAZRFG010000319.1:0-4202 GCA_964599205.1 uncultured Victivallaceae bacterium | reverse complement strand
TTCGCCCGGCCCGACCAGAGGGCTCCTCGCCCTCCGGACCACCCCGCCAGGGCCGCATGGCCCTGGACCCCTGCTCGGCGGGAGTACCCGCCTCGCGATCCGGGGCCGCTTACGCGTCCTGCTTTTGCTTACAACCGAAGCTCGCCGGGACGATCCGGCGGATCGGCAGCGTCACCGCCATCCCCGGAATGATACACGCCATCACGTAAATGAAAAACGCACTGTAACTGCCCAGGAGATTCTGAATATACCCCGCCGCCATCCCCGGAATCATCATCCCCAGCATCATAAACCCGGTCATCAACGCAAAGTGACTGGTCCGGTACTTCCCGCTGTCCTCGGCAAACGCCACCATGAAAAGCATGTACAAGGTAAACCCGAAACCATACCCGAACTGCTCGACCGCCACACAAATCCCGGCAATCAGCCGGTTCGCCGGCTGCGCCACCGCCAGATAAATATACAGCAAATGCGGCACGTTGATCGCCAACGCCATCGGCCAAAGCCACCGGCCGAAGCCGTCGCGGGAAATGACAATCCCGCCCAGCACCCCCCCGGCCAGCAGCGCCGCCACCCCGATGGTGCCGTAAAACAATCCCTGCTCCACCGTCGAAAATCCGAGCCCCCCCGCCTCCGTCTTGTCCAGCATGAACGGAGCCGCCAGCCGCACCAGCTGCGATTCCCCCAGCCGGTACAGCAAAATGAACGCCAGGGCCGTTCCGACATGTTTTTTCTGGAAAAAAGTGACGAAGGCTTCGCCGAATTCGCGCAGGCTGCCGGAGGATTCGCGCGGGGTCTCCACCCCCGGCAGCGACCGGAAGTGCCACAGCGACAACAATGCGAACATCGCCGCCGCCACCGCAAAGGCGAGCGCCCAGCCCGCCCCCGCCGAGCCGCTGCGCTTGGCATAATACCCCGCCAGCATCACCAGCCCGCCCTGGGTCACAATCACCCCCGCCCGGTAGGCGGTCGAACGGATGCCGGTGAAAAACGACTGGTCGTGGGTGTCGAGACCGATCAGGTAAAACCCGTCCGCCGCCACATCATGGGTTGCCGAAACGAAGGCCAGCGCAAACAACACGGCGAGAAAGAAGACGTTGAACGACGCCCCGGTCAGCAGCAGCGCCGACATCGCGAAAAAGAGCGCCATCAAAAATTCCAGCGAAGCGATCCAGCGCTTTTTGCTGCCGAACATGTCGAGCACCGGAGCCCACAGCGGCTTGATCGCCCAAGGCAAGGTCAGCAAACTGGTGTAGAGCGCGATCTCCGAATTGGAGAGATTGAGGTTTTTCAAGAGTACAATTGAGACCGAACCGACCACGGCGTAGGGCACCCCCTCCGCGAAGTACAGGGTCGGAACCCAGCGCCAGCCTTTCATTTACTTGCGCCCGGTCATATTGGAGATTGCGATCGCGCACTCGACCGGATCGACCCGGACACTCTTGAGGTTGAGCTCGGCGCGGATGAAGTAGCGGCGTTCGGCTCCGGTCGAAATCACCAGCGAATCGGCGAAGTCGAGCTTGCGGGTGATGATTGCCTGGTTGTCCGGCATCAGTTCGAGGGTGTAGCGCAGTTCCGGCTGCTTGACTTCGTCGTCGAGGCGGACCCACAGATTCGGATCCGGCTTGTCGCCGGAATTGGGGAGCCAGTTCTGGCAGTAGATCCGGATGTTGTCGGTCTCGTTCATCCGCCATTCCGGAATCCGCACCGGCTTGAGCCCTTTGTTGCGCAGCGCAAAGGAGAGCTTGACCTCCTCGCCGGCCTTGAAATTGAGCGAGCCGACGCTGGCGAATTCGAGCTGATAGCCCTCCAGCGGCGGGAAATCCTTCTTTTTGGCGTTGACTTCGCCGAATTTGGTCTGCGGGGTCAATACCTCGGTCACACATCCGGCCAGCAATACCGCCGCCGCCAACGCCCAGAGAATTCGATTCATTTGGCGACCCGCTTTCTGATTACGGTTTTTTCACCGATCCGGCTGCGGAAAACGATGATTAAGATGACGAAATAACAGCCGAGGAGGGTCCACAGGCTGCCCTCGGTCTGGAGAAGCTGGCTGGTCGACATCTCCTTGGCGTTCTCCAGGAAGTTCTTGCGGTTGAAGTTGACCACGCCGATCAAAATGTAGTAGACGCCGGTCCAGAGCACCCAGCAGATCACGGTCGCCACCGCCTTGAACAACTTGTCGCCGAGAAATTCCCCGAGCTCGCGCGCCGGATAGGTCTCATAGACCGGACCGAGGTGTTTTCGCCTGTTCATCTTTGACTCCAATCAGAAATGTTCCGGAGTTTGGCCGCATCCGGTTCGCCAATGGTTTATCTTTGCTTTAAGATACCATCAAAGCGGCCTTCCGTCAAGCCCGAAAAAAGTGTAAAAAAGCTGATTTTTTCTTGAAAAAAGGGTGTTCGGAGTGTATCTTAGACCGTAAAACGAAAACCTACAATCAGACACTTGCGGCGCAATTCGCAAGTTTCCGGAAATCAGGAAGTTCTATGAGCGAAGAAAACACCGGCGAAAACATTCCCGTCGAAGCGGCCGGCAGCCCCGGGGAATACAGTGCAAGCAAGATTACCGTCCTTGAAGGTCTTGAAGCGGTGCGGATGCGCCCCTCGATGTATATCGGCGACACCGGATCGCGCGGACTCCACCACCTGGTTTACGAAGTCGTCGACAACAGCATCGACGAAGCGCTGGCGGGCTACGCCTCGCATATCGAAGTCTTCATCCACGCCGACAACTCGATCACCGTGATCGACGACGGCCGCGGCATCCCGGTCGACCTCCACGAGGGCGAGGGCAAGCCGGCGGTCGAAGTGGTGCTGACCATCCTCCACGCCGGGGGTAAATTCGACCACAACGCCTACAAGGTGTCCGGCGGTCTCCACGGCGTCGGGGTCTCCTGCGTCAACGCGCTGAGCACCCGGTTGGAAGTCGAAGTCTGGCGCGACGGCGGCGCCCACCTGATCGGTTTCGAGCGCGGCAACACCGTCCGTCCGCTGCGGCGGCTGGGCGACACCGACCGGCGCGGCACCCGGGTGACATTTCTGCCTGACGACACTATCTTTACCGAAACGGTTTACGTCTGGGACATTCTCTCCAACCGCCTGCGCGAGCTCGCCTTCCTCAACCGCGGGATCACCATCTCGCTGAGCGACGAGCGGCCCAATGAAAACGGGGCGACCCGCACCGAAACCTTCCACTACGACGGCGGGATCAGCGAATTCGTCACCCACCTCAATGCCAACAAAGTGGTGATGCATCCCGACGTGATCTACTTTCACCGCGAGCGCGACGGCATCGACGTCGAGATGGCGATGCAGTACAACGACGGCTTCAACGAGAACATTTTCAGTTACACCAACAACATCAACACCATCGAGGGCGGTACCCATCTGGTCGGTTTCCAGACCGCGCTGACCCGGACGATCAACAATTACGCCAAAGCGCAGCTCAAGAACGACAAGGCGATGACCGGGAGCGACACCCGCGAAGGCTTGTCGGCGGTGATCAGCGTCAAGGTGCCGGACCCCCAGTTCGAGGGCCAGACCAAGACCAAACTCGGCAACAGCAACGTCCGCGGCATCGTCGAATCGGTGATCAACGACGAGCTGGCGGCGTATCTCGAGGAGCACCCGGCGACCGCCAAAGAGGTGATCCTGAAGGCGATGACCGCCTCCCGCGCCCGTGAAGCGGCGCGCAAGGCCCGCGAACTGGTTCAGCGCAAGGGCGCTCTCGACGGCTTTTCGCTGCCCGGGAAATTGTCCGACTGTTCCAGCCGCGATCCCGCGCAGTGCGAGCTCTACATCGTCGAAGGGGACTCCGCCGGCGGTTCGGCCAAGCAGGGGCGCGACAGTTCGTTCCAGGCGATCCTGCCGATCCGCGGGAAATTGCTCAACGTGGAAAAGGCGCGCCTCGACAAGGTTTTGGAGAACAAGGAAATCCAGGGGCTGGTGGCGGCGATCGGCTGCGGCATCGGCGACGAGGATTTCGAAATTGCCAAGGCGCGGTATCACCGGATTGTGATTATGACCGATGCCGACGTCGACGGTTCGCACATCCGGACGCTGCTGCTGACTTTCTTTTACCGGCAGATGAAGCCGCTGATCGAGGCGGGTTATGTGTACATCGCCAAGCCGCCGCTGTTCAAGGTCAGCCGGCGCAAAAAGGAGAGTTACATCGACACCGAGGAGCAGCTGGACCGGCAT
>CAZRFG010000318.1:0-4211 GCA_964599205.1 uncultured Victivallaceae bacterium | reverse complement strand
AAAATATCTCGCCGCCGAGAATCAGGAATGAAGCCTGGGGCGAATAAAATCAGCGCATGAACAAACTCCGGCTGATCGCGCTGATGCTGGTTTTCTCCGCTTCGCTGACGGCGGGATCGACGTTTTATCTGTTCCGCATCGGTCGCGCGGATGAGGGGTACCGGTTCGAGGTGATCCGGGCGCACGCGCCGGACGGCGGCGATGCGCTTCCCCTCAACCGCGCGCTTGAACGCACCGGGGGAGCCGGCCCTTTCCCGCCGGAGCGGGAGGAGGGTTCATTCAAACTCGACGGCGGGCAAGTCATCCGCTGGAGCAAGGAGTCGTTCCCCGTCGCATCCGGCGACTTTGAACTCAAGCGGAGCCGGGAAACGCCGAAGCGGCAGCTGGAGCTCAAAGGAAATTTGAAACTCGAAAAAGGCGTTTTCACACTGCGCTATCAGTACCGGCAGGATGCCGGGGGGAAAGTCACCGAACTCGCGGGCACCGCCGCGCTGCGGCCGGAACACCCCGTCCTGATCGGCGGCGTCGCCGATTGATACAACCCCAGTGGAGTTGAATGTTGCCCATCATAAAAGAAAAGAAAAACCTGCTGGCGCTCCTCGCCGCCGTCATCGTCTTCGGCAGCCTCGCGCTCGCCGCCGCCGATCCGGCGGAGGATGATTACCTCATCTTTTCCGCCGAGTGGGAAACGCGCAACAGGGTCCGCAAGCAATTTGAAACCCCGCTCGGAATGCTGTACCGGTTCGATCCCGAAGCGTCGTTTCCCTTGGCGACCAAATTACTTCGTACGGGAATCCACCCGGCGAACTGCCGCTGTTCGCAATGCACGGCATGGCACACGATGAGCTCACTGCAATGTGTCATCCCGCGCAAGGCCCATGACAGCCGCTATCTCGCGATCGATTTTATCGTCCGTCAGTTTCCCGCTTTTGAAAAGGCCGAGAACCGGGTTTTCGATTTCGCCGTCACCCAGAGCGACAATACCCAAATCACCGACAATTACTTTGATCTCAACGCACGCTTACACTCGCATCTGGAGTGGTATGAATCGATCTATCAAAATCAGGTTCTGGTGCCGGATTTCGACGGCCCGGCGCTTATCACCACCGGAGCGCAGTACCGGCCGAAATACGAACCTCAGTCGATCCGGATCATCTTTGACAATCAGGCGAACGGGCCGGTATACGTGATCATCAACGGAGAACGGCTGTTCGTACCCAAATATGAAGGCGCGTCGATCCCCCGGTTGCCCTTGAACACCATCGGGTTCTGTGTTGAGAAAAGCATGGAAATGCCGGTGGTCAACATTGAACTGAGCCCGCCGCGGCTGATCGCGTTTGACCGCGAAGAGGTTCTGCTCCGCTTCCTCGACGGCAAATTCCAGCAGTACCCTTATTCCGGCTACCACCTCAAGCCGCAAGCCGGGCCGCGCGAAAAACGCGATCTGCGGAAAATGCGCAATTCGCAGAACCCCGATTTCCACTACGCCACCGCCATGAGTCTGCTCTACGGCACCGATCCCGAGCAACCGCTCGACCCCGAAGCGGGCGTGAAACTGCTGAAACGGGCAATGCGGGACGATCATGTTTTTGCGATTTATCAGCTCGGCGTCTGTTATCTGCGCGGTCTCGGCGTCGGGAGAGACAACGCCGAGGCCCTGAACTATTTTACCAAAGCCGACGACGCCGGTTACGTCAGAGCCTCTGCCATGGCCGCGCTGACGTTGCTCCGGCAGCATCAAGAGGATTCGGTGGTCGATCTCGAAATCGGCAAGAAAATCCTGGCGCGGCTGTCGCCTGGTGCGCGTCTTGACGAGTTCTGCGTCAGGGCTGACCGGGCGTACCTAAATTGTCTGCTGGGAATCCATGCCAATTCGCTGGAATACTCTTACCGGGAACTCTGGTCGGAGGCGCTGATGCCGGAAAACGAATTGAACCGGGCCGAGCTGGGGAACAAATTCCGGCGCGAACGTTATGAAAAAGGCCTCCCGCGCTTCCGCAACACGGTCTTCCCGAAACAACTGTCGATCCGGCTCGAGGCGAACGAGAACGAAAATCAGGACTTCTGCAAAACTGCCGAAAAAGCGCTGCGGGATGATCTTTACGCGCCGGCCGGCTATGCGCTGGCGCAATACTGGTCGCACCTCGCAGAGCGTGAAAGACCGGTGGATATGGAAAATCGAATCGACCGGGCGCTGGAGTTGTCGGCCGCCGGAGGGTTCCTCCCGGCGGTGCTGATGCAATACGAGCGCGCCCTCGCCGCCGGGCGTCCGGTGCCGAAGCTTACGCCGCAATTCGAGTTCACCTATGCCGATGAACCGTGGTTTCTCTTTCTCCGTTTCGCTGAAAAGAACCCCGAACATCCGGCGGTCAAGGCGATGCTCCGCAACCACTATCATGCCAAAGCACTGGAGCTGCTGAAGAACGACGCCACGCCGGACGGCGGCTATTTGCTGGGGCTGCTGACCTTGATGCACCCCGACGGTCCGCTCGGGACCACCCGGCAGCGGATAAATCCGCCGCCCAAAACAACCTCCGGAGCCGCTCCCCCAAAAAGCCCGGCGGACGCCGATCCGAGATTCGAATTCAGCCGGGGCTTGCCGCTGAAGCAGGAGAAACCCAAGCCGCCGCCGGAGGACGAGCCGCTTTACGGCGCGGAAACCTTTGCGCTCTTCGTCCCGAGCCTGCCCGGCAATCCGGATGCCTGTTATCTGATCGGGAAACTGCTGCTCCAGAATCCCGATCTCCTGCCGGCGGTTCCCGCAATCCCGGAAAAACCGGCCCGGCCGTTGTACTCCGGGATTCCGACCCGGGCGACCATGTACCTCGCGCGGGCCGCCGAAGCGGGCAATCTCAAAGCGCGCTATCTGCTGGCCCGGAGCGAACCTTCGCCGGTCAAAGCGATCGAGCTCCTCAAACCGCTCCGCGACGCGGGAATCACCGAAGCCTGGTTGCTGACCGCCGACATTCAGGCCAAACAGTACGGCTTTACCATAGCGGTCCCTGCCTATCAGCGGGCCGCCGCGCTCGGTTCGCCGGATGCGTACAGCATCCTCGCCCGCAACACCGCCGATCCGGCCAAGAAACGGGCGCTGTGGCAATCGTTCCTGACCGCGGACAAGCGCCAAAGTTTGCTCGACCCGCTCGACACCTATTCCCCCAAAGAAGAGTTGCGTCAGCATTTGATCAGCAGCGACCTGCTGGGGCATGGACGATAATCAACCCAAGCCGGACCGATATGATCCCAACAAACAAAGTCAAACTCAAGTTGCTGCTGGTTTCCGCCACCCTGATAATCACCGCAACGCTCGCCGCCGCCGATCCGGCGGAGGGTGATTCCGTCATTTTACCGGGCCGGTGGCAGACCCGGAATTCGGCAGCCAAACGCTTCGACACGCCGCTCGGAGCGCTCTATGAATTCCGTCCGGGAGATATGTACTTGGCGTTGCCGCTTCTCGGGACTGAGATTCCGCCGCCGCCCCACAAGTCCAGTTGCAACTGCATGGAGTGCGTATCGCATCGCTCCATGAGTTCGCTTCAGTGCGCCATCCCGCGCAAAGCGCAGGAGAAACGCTTCATCGCAATCGATTTCGTCATCCGCCAATTTCCCGCCTTCGACGCACCGAGAAACCGGGAGCTTGAGTTCGTACTCACCCAAAGTGCCAACGCCGGAATCGCCGACCATTATACCGATCTCACCTCGACTCTTCATCCAATATGGTATCACGCAATCAATCAGGATCCATTGTTATTGCCTCCGCCGCCCCAATCTTATCCGATGTTCGCCACCGGATTGCCGTACCTGCCGAAATTCGAGCCGGTCTCGATCCGGGTCATTTACGACCAAACCACGACCGGAATTATGTACCTCATCCTCAATGGCCAACGACGCTATCTCCCGAAATTCGAAAAAAAAACCGATCGGCCTCCGATTCCTTTCCGCAGCTTCGGCTTCAGTGTCCAGAAAATCGGTGCGATGCCGGCCGCCAACATCGAATTGAGCCAGCCTCGTATCGTCGCATTTGACCGTGAAGAGGTGCTGCTCGATTTTCTCGAAGATCAATTCCGGCCCTATCCCTATGCCGCTTACGACCGCGACCCGGAGCGGCTTGATCCGCGCAAGCTTCGCAGCGCCCGGAATCCGGATTTCATTTACGCCAATGCCATGCATCTCCTCTACGGCACCGATCCGGCCGTGCCGCTTGATCCCGA
>CAZRFG010000317.1:0-4245 GCA_964599205.1 uncultured Victivallaceae bacterium | reverse complement strand
ATCCCGGCCAAGACCCGTCACAACGAAGTGGCTCCGGCCCAGTTCGAAATCGCCCCGATGTTCGAGGAACTCAACCTCGCGGTCGACCACAATATGCTGGTGATGGAAGTCCTCCGCCAGACCGCCGACCGTCACGGTCTGGTCTGTCTCCTCCATGAAAAACCGTTTGCCGGCATCAACGGCTCCGGCCAGCACAACAACTGGTCGATCGGCTACGGCAAGCAGAATCTGCTCGATCCGGGCGACAATCCGCACCAGAACGCGATCTTCCTGACCGTGCTGACCTCGATCATCCGCGCCGTCGACATCCACGGCGACATTCTCCGGACCACCACTTCGTACGCCGGCAACGACCATCGTCTCGGCGCCAACGAAGCGCCGCCGGCGATCGTCTCGATCTTCCTCGGCGACCAGCTGACCGACATCATCAGCCAGATCGAAATGGGCGGCGCCAAGTCGAGCCGCAAAGCCGGCACGCTGCGGATCGGCTCCGATTCGCTGCCGCCGCTGCCGCGGGACACCACCGACCGCAACCGGACCAGCCCGTTCGCCTTTACCGGCAATAAGTTCGAATTCCGCGCCGCGGGTTCGAGCCAGTCCTGCGCCGGGGTCAACGTGGTGCTCAACACCATCGTCGCCGAGTCGCTCGACCACTTCGCCGGAGAGATCGAAAGATTCAAGAAGGGCGAAGACTTCAACGCCCAGCTCCAGGTGCTGCTCCAGAAGGAAATCGCCGCCCACAAGCGGATTATTTTCAACGGCGACAACTACAGCGAAGACTGGCGCAAGGAAGCGGAACGCCGCGGCCTGCCGAACCTCCGCAACACCCTCGAAGGTCTCGAGCCGCTGCGCAAAAAAGACAACGTCAAGCTCTTCGAAAAATACGACGTTTTCACCGCCCGCGAAATGGCCTCGCGCTATGAGATCTTCATCGAAGAGTACCATCGCAAGATCCGGATCGAGGGTCAGATCGCGCTCGAAATTGCCCGCAGCATGATCCTGCCGATCGCCTGCAAGAGCTATGAGAACGTCTTTGAAAGCGCCGACAAAACCGGCAACACCGCGCTCAAGAACCGCGCCAAGACGCTCGGCACGCTGCTCAACAACCTCGACGCGGCGATCAATGCGCTGGACAAGGCGCTGGGCGCCAAGCACGAGGGCATCCTCACCGGCGTGGTCGAGCTCCGCAAGGCGGTCGACGCCTGGGAGGCGATGGTTGACGACGCGGTCTGGCCGCTCCCGAAATATCGCGAAATGCTGTTTATCTACTGAGGAAAAAGGATCATGTGTGGAATCTCGCTGTTGAAATTGCGCCGGCAGGACGCGGCCCTCGGGCTCTCGATGATGTCGCTGCTGCTGGAAAAGCAGCACAATCGGGGTCAGGACGGCGCCGGCATCGCAATCTGGAAAGAGCATGCCGAGCCCGGCACGCCCTACTTCCGGGTTGAAAAGTCGGACGCGTCGAACCCGCTGGCCGACGTCATCGGCAAATGCCGCAAGGCGCCCTTTGACGGCGAGATCTTCCTCGGTCACCTTCGCTACGGGACGTTCGGCAACCGGGGCGTTGATGCGTGCCACCCGCTGGTCCGCTTCAGCGCCTGCCGCAACCGGACGCTGCTGCTGGCGGGGAACTTCAATCTCACCAACAGCTCGAAGCTGCTGGAAGAGTTCGCCGCCGCCGGCCACCATCTCTGCGACTCGCAGGATACTTCGATTCTGCTCCACATGATCGGGCATGAATTGGAGAAAAACCCGGAGCAACCGCTCGTCGACACCCTTCGGGGCGCCGCCTCCCAATGGGACGGCGGCTACCTCATCTGCGGCATTACCGGCGACGGTAATGCGTTTGCCCTTCGCGACCCGGCCGGTATCCGGCCGGGTTTTTTCCATGTTTCCGAAGACCATGCGGCGGTCGCCTCGGAGCGGCCCCCGCTTCAGGCCGTGTTCAATCTCAAGAGCTCCGAAGTCGCCGAGATCCCCCCGGGACACGTCCTCATTTTCCACAAAGACAATACTGTCAGCGTGGAAAAATGCCTCGAACCGGTGGAAAAACGCAGCTGTATTTTTGAACGGGTCTATTTTTCACGCGGGAACGATTGCGACATCCAGCAGGAACGCCGGACTATGGGCAAACTGCTGTCGCCCGGTCTGGTCGAAGCGATCGACAACGATCTCGAGAATTGTTTCTTCTCCTACATCCCCAATACCGCCCGGAGCTGTTTCTTCGGCATCCTCGACGAACTGCTCCACCGCAACCGCAGCCTCCGCTTCGGCGAACTGGTGATCAAGGACGCCAAATTCCGCACCTTCATCTCCGACGAGCAGAGCCGCGAAAGCTTCGGCATGCACGTCTACGACGTCGTCCACGGCCTGATCCGGCCCGGACGCGACAAACTGGTGGTGGTCGACGACTCGATCGTCCGCGGCAACACCGTGCGCAATATGCTGCTCCGGGTGCTCGACCGCCTCGAACCTGACAAAATTGTCATCGGCTCCGCCGCGCCGCCGGTCTGCTATCCCGACTGCTACGGGATCGACATGGCAAGCTTAGGCGAACTGGTCGCCTTCCAGGCCGCGGTGAGCTTCCTCGAGAAACAGGGCAAGAGCGATCTCATCCACCGGTGCGCCGCCGCCGCCGAGGCGGATTTGCGCAAAGCGGACGTCGAGATGGAGAACCGGGTGCTGCCGATCTATCAGGAAGTCGGCTTCCGGAACCTCTGCGGCGAGATCACCGAACTCCTGACGCCGCCCGGACTGCGGGCCAAATTTGAAGTGGTATTCCAGACGCCGGAAAATCTTCGCGCCTGCTGTCCCGGACACACCGGTGACTGGTATTTTTCCGGCCATTATCCGACCCCCGGCGGCAACCGGGTGGTCAACCGGGCGCTGCTGAATTTCGTCAACCATATCAAACGGAGAGCATACTGAATGAAAAACAACTGCTTTTTGGCACTCGCCGACGGCACCATCCTGCCCGGCAAATCCGGCGGCGCACCGATCGACTGCGTCGGAGAAGCCGTCTTCAACACCGGCATGACCGGCTACCAGGAGATCGTCAGCGACCCGTCCTACGCCGGACAGATCGTCACCTTGACCACCAGCGAAGTGGGCAACTACGGGTGCAACCCCGAAGACATGGAGTCGCGCGGACTGTTCCTCAACGGCCTCATCGTCCGCAACCTCAATCCGCCGTCGAACTTCCGCTCGACCGAGTCGCTGGAGCAACTCCTCAAGCGCCACAACATCCCCTGCCTCTACAACGTCGACACCCGGAAACTGGTGACCATCCTGCGGGAATCGGGCACCATGAAGTCCTTCCTCCACGCCTCCGACCGCAACATCACGCCCGAGCAAGCGGTCGCCGAAGCGCGCAACTGGTGCGGCCTCGACAATCAGGACTACGCCGCCAAAGTCAGCACCACCGAGCCCTACGTCTGGAGCCGCGAAGGCGACTTCCACGTCGTGCTCTACGACTTCGGGGTGAAATACAACATCCTGCGCTGCCTCGCGGCGCAGAACTTCAAGATCACCGTGGTGCCCGCCTGGACCACCGCCAAGGAAGTGCTCGCCCTCAAACCCGACGGCGTCTTCCTCTCCAACGGCCCCGCCGACCCCTCGGCGGTCAAGGGCGCGATCGACAGCGCCCGCACGCTCAGCGGCAAACTCCCGCTGCTCGGCATCTGCCTCGGCCACCAGATCCTCGGGATCGCCCACGGCGCGACCTGCGCCCGGCTCAAATTCGGCCACCACGGCTGCAACCACCCGGTCAAGAACCTGGTCACCGGCGCCGTCGAAATCACCAGCCAGAACCACAACTTCTCGCTGGTGGAGAGCACCATGCCGAAAACCATCGAAGTCACCCACCGCAACCTCAACGACCTCACCGTCGAAGGACTCCGTCACCGCCATGAACCGATCTTCTCGGTCCAGTTCCATCCCGAAGCGGCACCGGGTCCGCATGACTCGAGCAACATTTTCACCGGTTTCCGGAAATTCCTGGAGGAACGGGCATGACTAAATTCATCTTTCTGACCGGCGGGGTGGTTTCCAGTCTCGGCAAAGGGATCACCGCGGCATCGCTGGCGTTGCTGCTGAAACGGCGCGGCATCAACGTCGCCATGCAGAAACTTGACCCCTATTTCAATGTCGACCCCGGCACCATGTCGCCGCACCAGCACGGTGAAGTCTTCGTCACCGCCGACGGCACCGAGGCGGACCTCGACCTCGGCCACTACGAACGCTTCA
>CAZRFG010000316.1:0-4263 GCA_964599205.1 uncultured Victivallaceae bacterium | reverse complement strand
TATAGCGATGAATTCGGCACCAGGACCTTCCTCGCGATCGATGCTGCGGGCAACTATGTCACTCCGAATTCGGGCTCGGTGCTGCCCAGCATCACCAACTGCTCGCTGATGGAGATCGCCCGCGACCTCGGGATGAAAGTCGAACAGCGGCGGATCAAGGTCGAAGAACTGACGGCCTTCAAGGAAGTCGCCGCCTGCGGCACCGCGGTGGTGTTGACCCCGGTCAGCCGGATTTTCGACGGCGAAACCGTCTATTGCTACGGCAACGAAATGGGGCCGACGCTCCAGAAGCTCTACGACCGGGTGATCGGCATTCAGGAAGGCCGGCTCCCCGACACCCATCACTGGATGACGCTGGTCTAGGGCTAGAATCCCCGGCCGGGGCGAACCGGCCGGAAACTTTTCACCATTGATGGAACAATCGAAGTATCATGAAAATTTTTCGGGAATGCGGCGAACTGCAGCGATTCGCGCTGGACAGCGTCCGCGCGGGCAAACGGATCGGACTGGTGCCGACGATGGGATATCTCCACGCCGGGCACCTGTCGCTGATCGACGAGGCGCGCAAGCGCGCCGATCTGGTGATCGTGTCGATCTTCGTCAATCCGACCCAATTCGGGCCCAATGAGGATCTCGCCAAGTATCCGCGCGATTTCGAGCGCGACGCCGAACTCTGCCGGGAACGCGGCGCGGATGCGATTTTCGCCCCCGAGCCGGGCGCGATGTACGAAGCCGGCCACAGCACCTGGGTCGAGGAGACGGTTCTGTCGCAGGGTCTTTGCGGGGCGACCCGCCCCGGCCACTTCCGCGGCGTGACCACGGTGGTGGCGAAGCTCTTCAACCTCGCCCAGCCGCAGGTGGCGGTGTTCGGCCAGAAAGACGCGCAGCAGGCACTGGTGATCCGGCGGATGGCCCGCGACCTCAACTTCCCGATCGAAATCGTGATCGCCCCCCTGATCCGCGACCGCGACGGGGTGGCGCTGAGTTCGCGCAACGCGTATTTGTCGCCCGACGAGCGCGAGCGGGCGCGGGTGCTCTCGCGCACGCTCTTCGCTTCGGTGGTGGCGATCCGCTCGGCCGGAGCGGAAGCGCTCGGCGACATCGCGACCGCGATCCGGAGCGAAATCGAGAAATACGCCGATGCGGTCGATTACGTCGAAATCCTCGACGCCGAAACCTTGCGCAAGCCGACCGCGGCGACCGCCGAAGTGGCGGTGCTGCTGGCCGCCCGCTTCGGCAAGACCCGGCTGATCGACAATACCTTGGTCACCTTGAACTGGAAAGGCGAAGCGAAATGAAAAAAATTGAATGCACCGGCCCGACCGCGTCGGCCGAGCTCGAAGCGCTCTATCGCCGTCCCGGCTATCCGCCGGAAATTGAAAAAGGGGTCTCCGAGATCATCGCTCGGGTCCGTACCGGCGGCGACGACGCGCTCTGTCAACTGGCCGAAAAATTCGACCGCGTCAAACTGGATAAAACGATGCTCCGGGTGAGCGACGAAGAAATCCGCGAAGCCGAACGCACGCTGGACAAGACCCAGCGCAAGGCGATCGAGGGCGCGTTGAAGGCGGTTCAGGCCTTTGCCCGCGAACGCCGTCCGCGGAACTGGAAACACTCGCCCCGGCGCGGCGTCGTGCTCGGCGAAAAGTTCGAGCCGATGGAGCGGGTCGGGGTCTATATTCCCGGCGGCACCGCGCCTTTGGTCTCGACCGTGATCCACACCGCCGGCATCGCCGCCGCGGCGGGCGTCCGCGAGATCGTCGCGGTGACTCCGCCCGGACCGGAGGGCAAAATTCACGGCGCGGTGCTGGCGGCGATGAAGCTTGCCGGCGTGACTGAAATTTACCGCCTCGGCGGGGTTTACGGCATCGCCGCCCTCGCCTATGGCACCGAGTCGATCCGCAAGGTCGAGAAAATCGTCGGTCCCGGCAACGCCTACGTCACCGCGGCCAAAAAGCTGGTCTACGGTGAAGTCGCGATCGACATGGTGGCGGGCCCGTCCGAAGTGATGGTGATTGCCGACGAAACCGCCGATCCGGCCTTTGTCGCCGCCGACCTTTTGAGCCAGGCGGAGCACGGCAGCGGCCTGGAGCAGGCGGTGCTGGTGACCACCGACCGCAAGCTGGTCGACCGGGTCGAAGCCGAAGTGCTGAGCCAGAAAAAACTGCTGACCCGCAGCGCTACGGTGGACAAAGTGCTGGAGCACGGGGTCTTTTTGATCCACAGCGAAACCCTCGAAGAAGCGGCCGAGATCGCCTCCCAATATGCGCCCGAGCACCTCGAAATCATCACCCGGCATCCGCGCCGGGTGGCCAAAGACGTGCGTGCGGCGGGGGCGATTTTCCTCGGCCCCTGGACGCCGGAATCGGCGGGCGACTTCTGCGCCGGGCCGAGCCACGTGTTGCCGACCGCGGGCAGCGCCAAATTTTTCAGCGGGCTCTCGGTGGAGGGGTTCTTCCGCCGCTCGAGTCTGGTTGAATACCGCGAGTCGGCCCTCAAACGTGAAGTCTGGATGATCGAGCAGTTCGCCGCGATGGAGGGCCTCGACGCGCACGGCCGCGCCGGCTCCATCCGCTGCGAAAAGAAAAAATAACTTTTTTTGATTTTGGTTTCGCACGGAGGCACGGAGGCACGGAGATTGGGAAAAATACTCCGAAGTTACCGGGTTCTCTGCTGCGGAACCGTCAAAAAAAGTCCGGCACGGTCGGGTGAAACTATTTTCTGATATTTCCCCACTCCGTGCCGCCGTGCCTCCGTGCGAAACCATCAAAAAAACGATTGTATATCATGAAAAAATCATATTTCCGTCCCGAGATCGACCGGATGGCGGGGTACGTTCCCGGCGAACAACCGAAACTGACCCGGCTGGTCAAACTCAATACCAATGAAAACGCCTATCCGCCGTCACCGAAGCTGCAAGCCATCCTGGCCGGTTTCGACCTCGACCGGCTGCGGCGCTATCCCGATCCCAATGCCGACGCGCTGCGCGAAGCGATCGCCAGACGCTGGGGCGTCAAGGTCGATCAGGTGATCGCCGGCAACGGCTCGGACGACATCCTGACCATGGTCTTTCGCGCTTTTACCGCGCCGGATAAACCGCTGGCGTGTACGGAGCCGACCTATTCGCTCTACCCGGTGCTGGCCGCGATGCAGGGGGCGCCGGTCAAAAAGATCGCGCTCGATCCCGTCACTTTCGCGCTGCCGGACGATTTCCTCAAACAGGCAGCCGGAGCCAATCTGCTGGTGATCGCCCGGCCCAACGCCCCGACCGGCAACAGCTTCCCGCTCGACTCGATCAAGCGCATCTGCGACCGCTTCGATGGCATCGTGCTGATCGACGAAGCTTACGCCGACTTCGCCGCCGACAATTGCGCCGCGCTGGTCAACGGCCGCGACAACGTGATCGTCTGCCGGACCTTCTCCAAGAGCTATTCGCTCGCCGGGCTCCGGCTCGGCTACGCGGTCTCGTCGCCGCAAATCATCGAAGGGCTCTTCAAGCTCAAGGACTCCTACAACCTCGACGCGCTGACTCAGGCCCTCGGCCTCGCGGCTTACGAGGACGTCGAATACTTCGCCGGCAACGTCGCGAAAATCAAGGCGACCCGCGAAGCGACCGCGGCGGAACTCGGCAACCTCGGGTTTGCGGTGATCGGGTCGGAAACCAACTTCCTCTTCGCCTCGCCCCCCGGCGGCGACGGCGAAACGTACTTCCGGTATTTGCGCGAACGCGCGATCATCGTCCGTTATTTCCCCGGTGAAGTCACCGGGAAATTCGTCCGGATCACCATCGGCACCCCCGAGCAGATGGCGGAATTTTTAACCGTAACCCGAGGATACCTCTCATGATCGAACTTCTGCCGCGTCCGAAAAAACTGTTGCTCCAGACTCCGGAAACTTTTTTCGACGCGGCAAAAGTGAAGGTATGCCGCCTCGGCGATCCGTCGCTTTGGCTGCCGCCCGAAATCACCGCATTCTTTGACGCTCCGGTGGAAGCCTTCCCGGGGCGTCCTTTTTATTTCGGCGCGGGCGAAGCGCGGCCGGTCGAACACCATTTCCGCGAACCTGATGAGTACATCCTCGACATCGCCGCCGATTCGGTCGAAATCCACAGCGCCGGCCGGGGCGGCCTCGCCGCCGGGCTCTCGACGCTGCGGCAGCTGATCCGGCAGGCCGGCGAAAACGGTCTCCCGGCGCTTCACATCCACGACTTCGCCGACTTTGCCATGCGCGGCATCATGCTCTGTAACCACATCGTCCACGACC
>CAZRFG010000315.1:1552-4271 GCA_964599205.1 uncultured Victivallaceae bacterium | reverse complement strand
GCTGCGGCTGCCGGCGGCGCTGGCGGCCGGGCTGACCGCGCTGCTGGCGGCGCTCTATCTCCGTCGCCAAACCGGCGACGACCGCATGGCGGCGCTGGCGGCGGTGCTCTACCTCGCCAGCGGGATCGTTTACGGCATCGGCACCTTCGGCGTGCTCGACAGCCAGACTACGCTCTTTGTTTTCGGCGCGATGGCGGCCTTTCTGCCCGCCTGTCTGGAGCAAAAGTGGAACCGGCCAAGGATCTTTTTCCTCCTCGTCACCGGAGTCTTCGCCGGGCTTGGCTTCCTCACCAAGGGCTTTCTCGCCTTTGTCGTGCCCGGGTTGGTGGCGGCGGCTTTCCTGATCTGGCAGAAGCGCTGGCGCGACCTCTTCACGCTGCCCTGGATTCCGCTGGTGGCGGCGGTCGCGGTGGCGGCGCCGTGGTCGCTCCTGATCCACCAGCGCGAGCCCGATTTCTGGCGCTACTTTGTGATGGAGGAGCATTTGAACCGCTTTTTCGCCAAAGACCCCGGCGGCCAGCACGGCGAGCCCTTCTGGTTTTTCATCCCGGTGCTGCTGGCCGGCGGTTTCCCGGCGGCACTCCTCGCCCCCTGCGCGATTCGCGGGCTTTGGCTCAAGCGAACGGAGCTCCTGGCCAAGCCCTATATCCGCTACGCCCTCTGCATGCTGGTGCTGCCGTTTCTCTTCTTCTCTTGCTCGAGCGGCAAGCTTGCCACGTACGTTCTTCCCTGTTTCGCGCCGCTGGCGATTCTCGGCGCGGTCGGGCTGGCCTGTTACTTCCGGCAGGGGGGCGAATATCCGCTGTTCCGCCGGATCATGGTGGGGCTGGGGATGCTGCTGATACTGATCGCGCTTGCCGCGCCGGTGGTGCGGGCCTTCCTCCCGGCGAAACTCCTCTGGCGGCCGGATTGGCTGCCGCTCGCCTTCGCCGCCGCGGCGGTGTTCGGCTGGGGGGCGCTGCTGGCGCTCACCTTCCGGCGGTCATGGCGCGACCAGTTGGCGATTTTCTTCGCCGGGATGGCGCCTTTGGTGATCTTCGGGCAGTGGGCGATGCCGGCTTCGGCCTTCGGCGACAAGTCGCCGGAGCGGGCGCTGCGGCAGCTCCGGCAGCAGGTGCCGCCCGGCGCGATCGTGGTCGCCCATCGCGGCATGGCCCATGCCGCCGCCTGGAGCTGGGAGATGCCGGAGCTGCTGCTCGCGGTCTCCGAGGGCGAATTTGATTACGGATTGACCTATCCCGAGTCGAAGCATCGCTGTCTTGCGGTGGAGGAATACCAGGCCTTGCTCCGGCGTTCCGACCGGCCGCCGGTGGTCTATGTGTCGCGCGAGAAGACCAGAACCTACCTCGCGCCGGATCAGCCGGAACCGGAGCCGGTGGTGGCGGCCGATGTCGCCATCCGGATCTTTCCGCCGGCGGCGGGGGAGGGGCGGAAATGAGCAAAGTCGCTCTTTTACGCAGTTTCCTCGCCAATCCGGCCCAGGTCGGCGCTCTCTGCCCGTCCTCGCCGGAGCTCTGCCGGACGATTGTCCGCGGCATCGGCATCGAAGCGGCGAGGACGGTGGTCGAGCTCGGCCCCGGCACCGGGGTGATCACCTGCGAAATCCTGCCGCTGCTCGGTTCCGATGCCAAATGTTTCGCCGTCGAGCTCGATGAAAAACTCTGCTGCGCCCTCAAACGCCGTTTCCCCGCCCTCTCGGTTCACCACGACAGCGCCGCCAATCTCCACCACATTCTCCGCTGCCACGACCGCCACCCCGCCGAAGTGATCGTCTCCGGCTTGCCGTGGGCGATTTTTCCCGACGAACTCCAGCTCGAAATTCTTGAAAGCGTGATCGCCTCGCTCGCGCCCGGCGGCTGCTTCACCACTTTTGCCTACGTTCAGGGGCTGCTGCTGCCCGCCGGTCGGCGCTTCCGCAAGCGGCTCCACGAACTCTTTGACACGGTCGAGACCAGCCAGGTGGTGTGGTGCAATCTGCCCCCCGCTTTCGTCTACCGCTGTCGCAATCGCGGGACAAAATGACACACCCTTTGGCGCACTCCGCGCTTTTCTGGCACAATCCGGCGCTCATTTCCCCCTCGCGCCGAGTTGGCACGCGAGTTGCTTGTACTCCGGCGTACAATTGATTTGTAAACACAGGAGGATTCCAATATGAGTAAAATTATCGGTATCGACCTCGGTACGACCAACAGCTGCGTCGCGGTGATGGACCACGGCGAAGCGAAAGTCATTCCCAACGCGGAAGGCAACCGCACCACCCCCTCGATCGTCGCGTTCACCAAGTCCGGTGAACGGCTGGTCGGGCAAACCGCCAAACGGCAGGCGGTCACCAACCCCAAGAACACGGTTTTCTCGATCAAGCGTCTGATGGGCCGCAAATTTTCCGAAATCGGCCGCGAACGCGAGCTCGTGCCTTATGAAATCGTCGAAGCTTCCAACGGCGACGCCCACGTCAAAGTCGGCGACAAGACCTATTCGCCGCCGGAAATCTCGGCGATGATTCTCCAGAAGCTCAAAACCGACGCCGAAGCCTTCCTCGGCGACAGCGTCACCCAGGCGGTCATCACCGTCCCCGCGTACTTCAACGACAGCCAGCGCCAGGCCACCAAGGACGCCGGCAAGATCGCCGGGCTGGAAGTGCTGCGCATCATCAACGAGCCGACCGCCGCCGCGCTGGCCTACGGCCTCGACAAGTCGAAGACCGGCACGGTCGCGGTCT
>CAZRFG010000315.1:0-1542 GCA_964599205.1 uncultured Victivallaceae bacterium | reverse complement strand
GACCTCGGCGGGGGCACCTTTGATATCTCCGTCCTCGAAATCGGCGACGGCGTGTTTGAAGTCAAAGCGACCAACGGCGACACCCACCTCGGCGGGGACGACTTCGACCAGGTGCTGATCAATCACCTCGCGGACGTCTTCCAGAAGGAAAACGGCGTCGACCTCCGCAAAGACCCGCAGGCGCTGCAGCGGCTCAAGGAAGCCGCCGAAAAGGCCAAGTGCGAACTCTCCTCGAGCATGAGCACCGACATCAATCTGCCGTTCATCACCATGAACCAGGACGGCCCGGTCCACATGAACGTGACCTTGACCCGCGCCCAGCTCGAACAGCTCTGCGACGGTTTGCTCGAACGCACCAAAGCGCCGTGCACCAACTGCATGAAGGACGCCGGCGTCAGCCGCGGCGACATCAACGAAGTGATCATGGTCGGCGGGATGACCCGCATGCCCAAGGTTCAGGACACCGCCAAGGCGATCTTCGACCGCGAACCCCACAAGGGGGTCAACCCGGACGAAGTGGTCGCGGTCGGCGCGGCGATCCAGGGCGGCGTGCTCGGCGGCCAGGTCAACGATGTGCTGCTGCTCGACGTCACTCCGCTGTCGCTCGGGATCGAAACCATGGGCGGCATCGCCACCAAGTTGATCGAGCGCAACACCACCATCCCGGCCAAGAAGAGCGAAATCTTCAGCACCGCCAGCGACAATCAGCCCTCGGTTGACATCCACGTCCTCCAGGGCGAACGCGAAATGGCGCGCGACAACAAGTCGATCGGCCGTTTCCGGCTCGACGGGATCGCTCCCGCGCCGCGCGGCATGCCGCAGATCGAAGTCACCTTTGACATCGACGCCAACGGCATCCTGCACGTCACCGCCAAGGACCTCGGCACCGGCAAGGAACAGAAGATCACCATCACCGCTTCGAGCGGCCTGTCCGACTCCGAAATCGATAAGATGGTCAGCGAAGCCAAGGCCCACGAAGCCGACGACAAAGCCGCCAAGGACAAGATCGAAACCAAAAACCATGCCGACTCGATGGTCTACCAGACCGAAAAACAGCTCAAGGAGCACGGCGACAAGGTTCCGGCCGACGTCCGTTCCGCGATCGAAGACGGCATCGCCAAGCTCAAAAAGGAAATCGAGTCCGACAACACCGAGGGCATGAAGTCCGCGATGAGCGCGCTCGAAGAAAAGCTGATGAAGCTCGGCGAAGCGGTTTATGCCGCCCAGCAGCAGGCTCAGCAGCAGCCGGGTGCCGGCGACGCCGGTTCCCAGCCGCCGCCGAAGAAGAACAACGGCGACGGGGTGGTTGACGCCGAAGTCGTCGACTGATGAATCACGCCCGGCGGACCGGCAGCGGTCCGCCGGAGTTTATAACAACAAAAACCCGAACAAATAACCAAACCGAAGGAGAGAAAGAAATGTCCAAGTCTTCCATCAAGCCCCTGGGCGATCGCGTCCTGCTCGAACTCTCGGAAAACACCGAAGAACTGAAGGGCGGCATCCTGATCCCGGACTCCGCCAAGGAAAAGCCGCAGGAATACA
>CAZRFG010000314.1:0-4279 GCA_964599205.1 uncultured Victivallaceae bacterium | reverse complement strand
GAAATCGTCGCCGCCCAGTCCGAAGAAAAGCTGGTCAACGTGATCGACGACTACGCCGATTACCCGGCCGCCCGCTTCGCCCGCATCCGGCTCGCCCGCATCTACGCCGAATCCGGCCGCTTCGAGCTCGCCGCCGCCCAGTTCGATGCCCTCGAGGCCTCCGGCGCTCCCGCCGAAATGGTCCAGCGCGCGAAACTCGACGCCCTCTATATGCTCGAAAACGCCGGCAAAGTGCTCGACGCCGCCAACCGCTTCGCCGAAATCGGCCGCAACAGCGCGTTCTCGGGCGTCATCCGTGCCGAAGCCAACTACAGCGCCGGCCGCCTCTACGCCCAGCTCAAAGACCTCGAAAAGGCCACCGCCTGTTTGAAGTCCGCCAAGAGCCTCGGGGCGGAAAACCCGATGTCGATCGCCTCCGAATGGGGGCGTCTGGCCGAATTCACGCTGCTCAACGTCGAATCCGGCTTCTACGGCAAATAAGCATCCGTTTCAACCGCATTACCCATGGATCGGGGGCTTTTGAGCTCCCGACTTTTTTATTATCATGATCGATTTCATCGAAGTCAGCAAAGGATACGGCGGGGATCCGATCCTCGACCGCGCCAGCGTCCGCATCAATGCCGGCGACCGGGTCGGCATCGTCGGGCCCAACGGCGCGGGCAAGAGTACGCTCTTCGCCCTTTTGACCGGTCAGCTCGAACCGGACCGTGGCGAGGTCGGATTGCCGAAAGACATCCGGATCGGCTACTTGCACCAGCAGCTTCCGGCGGCCGAGCACGGCGAGCGCTCGCTGCTCGACTACACCGCCGACGCGATCCCGGAGCTGCGACAGATGGCGACCGAACTCCACGAGCTCGAGCACACCTTGCACGAAACCCCGCCCGGGGGCGAGGAACTTGCAACGATCCTCGCGCGCCACGGCAAACTCCAGTCGGCGATCGAGCAACTGGGCGCTTACTCGCTCCGCTCCGACGCCGAGGCGGCGCTCTGCAACCTCGGGTTCCATCCCGAGGAGCTCGGACGGCCGTTGAAGAGCTTCAGCGGCGGCTGGCAGATGCGCGCGTCGCTGGCGCGGGTGCTGATCGCCCGGCCCGATTTGCTGCTGCTCGACGAACCCTCGAACTACCTCGACATTCCGGCGGTGGAGTACCTTTGCCGGATGCTGAACGGCTACAAGGGTACGCTGCTGCTGATTTCCCACGACCGCTTTTTGCTGCGGAAATTGACCTCCATCACGCTGGAAGTCAATCAGGGCAAGATCACCCGCTATCCGGGCGATTACGACTACTACCGCACCGAGCGCGAAAACCGCCGCCGCAACCTCGAAGCGGCGAAGCGCAACACCGACCGCAAAAAAGAACACCTCGAAAAAGTGATCGACCGCTTCCGCGCCAAAAGTTCCAAGGCGGCGCAGGCCAAGAGCTGGCAAAAGGCGCTCGACAAAATCGACGACGTCGAACTGATGGGCGGCCTCGGCTTCGCGGGCGCGATCCGTTTCCCGGAAGTCCCGCCCTGCGGCACTCCGGCGGCGGACCTTGAGGGGATCGACTTCGGCTACAGCGGCCACCCCAAACTGCTCAAGAACGTCAATTTGCGGATCGAGAACGGCGACAAAATCGCCTTCGTCGGCTATAACGGCACCGGCAAAACTACGCTGCTGAAGCTGCTGGTCGGGAAATTAAAACCCGACGCGGGCCGCCTCGCCTATGGTCATCAAGTCAAAATCGGCTATCAGGCGCAGGAATTTTCGGATGTGCTGGACCCGGAGCAGTCGGTTTACGACGTCGTCCGCGCCGCGCTGGACCCGGGTGCGCCGCAGGGAAATCTGATGAATGTCCTGGGCAGTTTCGGCTTCTCCGGCGACGCGGCGGCGAAGCGCTGCGGGGTGCTCTCGGGGGGCGAAAAGATCCGACTGTGCTTCGCCCGGATTTTCGTCAATCCGCCGAATCTCTTAGTGCTTGACGAGCCGACCACCCATTTGGACATCAACGCCCGCGAACTCCTGCAGAACGCGCTCCGCGACTACAAGGGCACGGTCTGCGTGGTGAGCCACGACATCGAATTCGTCCGCGCGGTGGCGACCACCATCGTGGCGATGGAACAGGGCACCGCCCGCAAATACTTCGGCACGTACGACTACTACTTGGAGAAAGCGGCGGGCAACCAGTCCGGCGCGAGTCAGGCGGCGGCAGCCAAGCCGGAAACCGCCGACCAGGCCAAGGAACGGCGGCGCGAACGCGCCCGCCGCCGCGCCGAGCTGGCGGAGGACAAGAAAAAGGCGGAGAAGAAGGTGGCGAAGCTGGAGAGCGAAATGGCGGCGATGGAAGCGCGCCAGGCGGTGGTGCTGGAGGAGATGGCGCAACCGCGCCCGGACTTCGCCAAACTGAACCGCGAGCTGACCGACATCCGCATCCGCCAGGAGATGGCGATGGAGCAATGGGAAGCGGCGGCGCAGGAGCTCGAGGAGATCTTGAAGCGCAACGCGGAAATCCACGAGGACTGACCGCCCGCGCCGCCGCTCCGACCGTGAACCGCCGGAACGAGCGGTGTGCCGACAGGAAAACGCCGGAGCGAACGGCACGCCGACAGAAAAACGCCGGGACGGTGTGCCGTTCCGACAGGAAAACGCCGACTTTTCCCCGTCCGCGGATTGAAAAACCGCCGAACCGGCGCTATTTTACCACCCCGCGGAGATGCGTAAACGCGCAACCCCGCCAACGGTTCCCCTTTTCCCCGCGCCCGGGTAGCTCAGTGGATAGAGCAAAAGTTTCCTAAGTTGCCCCAGTCCTCCTGAAATTACCTTCCGGTCTGTTTTTAGTCTGTTTCATCATGTAGTATGGAAAGATACTAAAATTAATTTAGCATTTTCAACTGCTCTGGTGTAAGAACTGACATAATCTTCTTCATTTTCGCCTCAAAATCATTGCCGGAAGTTCCACCATAAGCATTGCCAAGTTTTGCCACTGCCTCACGTCTGCGGTTGCGGCTGGAATGCGCATAGTGAAGAGTCATCAGGTCGGATGTATGTCCAGCCATGTCCTGAATGGTACGTACATCCACGCCATTTGCCGCCGCCATAGTCACGAACGTATGACGAAAACTGTGCATCGTCTTGAGCGAAATTTTATTCTGCGCCTTGACTTCGACCAACACGCCGTCTTTGATTTGTTTTTTTGTGTAAAATTGACGTCGAGTGTTCTTTGCCGGAATGCTACGTTCGATTCCAGCTTTATCGATCAAACGATTGATACTATGTGTAATACCAGTGGGATTACTCACATAACGGCGATGCACATCCGGCAACAAGAATTCATCAACAGCATATCCTTGGGCAGTCTTCAACTCAGCAAGAAGAATGTCGTTAATTGGAGCCTCGACCTCGATGCCACTGCTGTTTGCGGTCTTGATCGGACGATAACGGATCAAACGTTCCTGCCAATCAACCATGCGCCACGTTAAGTTGCATGCGTCTTCGCCGCGACAGCCGATATTGAGCATCAACTTGACGAGTAAGCGAAACTGCGGTTTATACTCCATGTCGAACGAATTGCTGTCTTCAAGCAATATCATGATGCGCTTTACCTCATCCGGCGTGAACGGTTGGCGACGGGCAAGAGATGCTATTCTCTTCTTCTTGAGCGCCAAAAATGGATTTTGCATATCATGTGAATCCTCGCCGAGCAAGGTTTTCATGATGACTTGCAGGGCTTGCAAATTATTGTTATAGCCTTGCTCGGATATGCCGGTGCTCCAGCGGTCTGTAAAATACTCTATTGCGATGGGGCGGGCGATCTGATGCGCCAATTTCACTTCCGAATGATGTTTTCCAAGCCATTGCAGAAACGCATTCCAATAATTGAGGTAGTTCTTGACGGTATTTGAGCTTTTTGCATTACGATTGGGATGGCTATAATAGATATTCCAAACCTCGGCAACCGGCATGTTGAGCGTAGTGAGCACGCGGCGCTGTTGTGCAATACGGATCAAGAGCTCTTCACTGTTTTTCAGCTTGACGGTACTCAGCAATTCTTCGGCCAAGGGACGAGCAAGGCGAATCGCCTTGCTTTCATTACCGGGGCTTTGTGAGTAAATCGCATATCCATCCTCGTCAATAAGTTTTTGCATTCTTGACTTGCCAGATACGGGATCTTGATACTCGTACACATAATATCCTTTGACACCGCGAAAATATACTGACCCATATGATAATTTTGCCATGGGACACCTCACGCCGATCTCAAGCTGGTGAGGTAATTGGCGATGGACGCTTTTAAAATCA
>CAZRFG010000313.1:0-4286 GCA_964599205.1 uncultured Victivallaceae bacterium | reverse complement strand
GGTGCCGCCACTTCATCAACTACGGCGGCGACGCTTATTTCCGCGACTGGCACTCGGAACAGAAGAACACCACCGGTCTCCTGCTCCAGAAGGGCGCCCACGACATCGACGTGATGCACTATCTGATGGGAAGCTATACCAAGCAAGTGGTGGGCATGGGGATGCTCTCGGTCTACAACCAATGCGAACGCCGCAAAACGAATGAAAAGGGCTGCGCCGCCTTCAACAACGAACAGTGGCCGCCGCTTGAACAGACCGGCTTCTCGCCGGTGATCGACGTCGAAGACCACGCGATGATCATGATGCAGCTCGAAAACGGCGCCCAGGCCAGCTACATGCAGTGCCATTACACCCCGGACGCCGAACGCAACTACACCTTTATCGGCACCAAGGGCCGGGTGGAGAACGTCGGCGACTACGGCCAGTGCGAAGTCCATGTCTGGACCCAGCGCGGCCCGCGCAAGACGCCGGACATCATCTATTCGCTGAAGGAGCTCTCGGGCTCGCACGGCGGCTCCGACCCCGCCACCGTCGGCAACTTCCTCGACTTCGTCCGCGACGGGGCCAAGACCAATTCCAACCCGATCGCCGCCCGCAACTCGGTTGCCACCGGGGTGCTCGGCCACAAGTCGATGCGCAGCGGCTGCAAACCGCAGGCGATCCCGCCGCTCGATCCCAAACTGGTCGAATACTTCGTCAACGGCCAGAAGAAAAAGAAGAAGTAAGTTCCCATGCCGCCTCCCGCCGGAAGCCAAAAGCCGGCGGGAGGCTTTTCCATCGCCTCCCTTTGCCGGCCCCGAGAACCCCAACCGCAGGAGATGATCCATGGAAGAGCAGAATCCCGTCCCCGCCTCACCGGAGAAACCGCCCGAACCGGGTTTTCAAATCAATCCCGCCGGAGAACTTGACATCCGGAAAATCGGCCAATGGGTCTGGCAAGGCAATCCCTTTTACCTGGTCAGCGCGGCGCTGGCGCTCTACGCTTCGACGATCCTCTTCAACACTCAAAACATCTGGATGGAAACCGCGGTGCCGGTGGCGATCCTGGCCGGATACACCGCGCTGTGCGCGGCGACGGTGACGTTCATCGTCCGGCGGGGGCAAGTCTGGGACGATGCGCGCTCCCTCCTCTTTATCATCCTCGCGCTGCCGCTGGCGCTTTCGGCGAGCCTCGACGACAAAGTGATCGACCGCCCGGAAGTCAGCATGGTGTGGATGGCGGGAAGTCTGGCGGCGGTCGGCGCGTTGATCCATCTGGTCAAAAAGGGGCTCGGCATCCATTTCAGCCGGACTATCGAGTGGATGGCGGCGCTGCTGTTGACTTTGTTTTACGGCTATCCCTTTCTGCTTTCGCAACTGCTGCGTTCGTACCCGACCTTGCCCGAGCAGGCGATCCGCGGCATCGCGTCCTTTCCGGCGGCGGCAGCGCTGCTGATGCTCCCCCTGCTCCGCGAAATCCACAAAGGCAATCTCCGGCGGGAGAACGGCACGCCGTGGCCGCACCTGGCGGAGTGGATGTTCGGAATTTTCCTCGTCGCGGGGCTGATCCGCACCTATTTATTCAGCATTTCCTTTTACGGCGGACGCGGCGTCGGCGGCTACGGGCAAATGGAAACCGGCTTCGGGTTGTGGCTGTTGCTGCCGCTGCTGGTCTTTCTCCTGCTGCTCGCAATCGAATATGCGCTCCGGAGCGGCAAACGCCAACTCTTGTGGGTGATCGCCGTGGGCGGGATGATCCTGATGCTGATGGCAAGCCCGCTCCCGCAAATCGACATGTCCCGGGTTGAACGCGTCTTTTTCTGCGCCGTCTGGGGGCCGAATACGTCGCGCTTCCTCCCCGCCTGGCTGGGCGCCGCAATCCTCTGGAGCTACCTCGGCTGGCGCAAGGAACGGGGAGCGTGGTGCTTTGCGGCGGTGTCCTGGCTGATGGTGCTCGAACTTTCCTGCGGCATCGGCAAAATGGCGGGCGAACTCGGCAGCGGAAGTTTGCGCGCGCTCGGCACCGGGCTGGCGGCGCTGATCCTGGCCGCGCTGGCGGTGCTGGCGTACCGCGTCCGGCGGATTGAAACGCTGCTGCTCTTTTTGCTGGTGCTCTTCAGCGGAGGGCTGACCTATCTTAATGTCCGGCTCGGGCTGCCCGACTTCCCCTATCCATTGCTGCTCGGGGTGACGGCGGCGTTTCTCCTCCCGGCATTCGTCTACCGCCACCGCAAGCTTGAAATTGCGGGACTGACGGTTGCCACCATTTTGCTGCTTCCGGCGATCCTGTGGTGCGCCCGGACCCAAACTCCGCTCAATTGGGAGTATATCATCGGGATTTATGCGGTCACCGCGGTCTTCTGGCGGCATGGCATCAAAGCGCCTCTGGGGATTCAAACGCTGATGCTACTGATCTGGCTGGTCCGGGTGCTCACGGTGCAACTCAATGCGCTGCCATGGCGCGGAGCCGGGGTGATTTTCGTCAGTCTGGTCTTCTTCATCGCGGCTTTCGCAATCAGCGTCCGCAAGGGCGGCATCTGGAAGAGGAAAGAGTAAAGCGCCTCAATCCCGCAACGGCCTTGCTGCGGTCGGTTTTTCGCCGGCAAAGGCGGCGGGGGCGGCGGCGAGGAAGCGCTGCAAATCCTCATAGGTGGTCAAATGCGACGCCCCGGCGCGGAAGACGCCGTTGAAGCCGCGGCCGCGGAAGTAGTCGTGGACGATTTTGCGGGCCATCCGCATCGCCGATTCCTCGCCGTAGAGTTCGATCATTTCGGTGACATGACGATCGACTTCCGCCACCAGCTCTGCCACGGTGGGGGGAACGAAGTCGTCTCCTTGGCTGATTTCACGGAACAGCCACGGATTCCCCATCGCGCCGCGGGCGAGCATCAGGGCGGCGCAGCCGCTCTCGCGCCGCATGGTTTCGGCCGAGGCGCGATCCATGATCCCGCCGTTGCCGATGAGCTGCAAGCCGGGCACCGCGGCGGCGACTTCGCGAATCAAATGGTAATAGACCGGCCCGGAGTAGATCGCTTCCTTGATCCGGCCGTGAATGGTGACGGCGCGGGCGCCGAGCGCGGCGAGGCCGCGCACGAGTTCAATCGTCGGCACCGGGTCTTCGGTCGAGAGAATCCGGATTTTGGCCGAAATCGGAAAGCGCGAGCGGTCGCGGAACAAAGAGAAGCACGCCAACGCCCGGTCGATCTTGCGCCCGAGCTCGGCCCCGGCCCCTTTTTTGGCGACTTTCGGCACCGGACAACCCAGATTGAAGTCGAGGACGTCGAACTGGTATTCATTGACGACGTCGATCGCAATCCGGATGAATTCAAGGTCGCTTCCCACCAGCTGGACGCCGAGGAACTCCTCGTCTTCGCCGCGGAGCAGCATTCCCTGCGACCGCTCCCGCGCGTAGGCGAGCGAGGCGACGTCGACCATTTCGGTAAAGGCGAAGCGGCAGCCGCCCCGCCGCATCGACCGCCGGTACGCGAGATCGGTGAAGCCCGAGAGCGGCGCCATGATCACCGCGTCGGCGGGGTAGAGATCAGCCATCAAATCCCGTCCAGCGTCGACCGGTAGGCTTTGACCAGCTCCTCGACCGCGATCACCCCGACGCCGGCGATATCGAGCGCCGGCGCGGCGGTGACTTCGCCGATCCGGGCAAAGGGCACGCCGGCGAGTTTCGCTTCAAAGGCCGCCGCTTTTTCCGGCGCGACCGCCGCCACAAAGCGGCTGTTCGATTCGGAGAAGAAAAGTTCGGTCAAGTTGAGCGAGCCGGTCTGGGGCGCTTTGGACAAATCCACTTTGGCCCCGAGGCGGCCGGCGATCGCCATTTTGGCCAGCGCCACGCCGAGACCGCCGAGGGCGGGGGTGTGGAGGGCGTCGATCAATCCGGCTCCGGTCGCCGCGCCGACCGCGCGGTAGATCGCGATCGCCTTGGCGGCATCGACCTTGGGAACTTGATTCCCGGTGGCGTCGAGCATCGCGAAGTATTCGCTGCCGCCAAGCTCGGCGGCGGTGTCGCCGATGACGTAGAGGAGTTCCCCCGGACGCTTGAAGTCGAGCGTGACCGCCTTGGCGATGTCGTCCATTTTGGCGACCGCGCTGAAGAGGATGGTCGGCGGGATCGAAATCTTGCGTCCGCCGCGGGTGCTGTCGTTCTTCATCGAGTCCTTGCCGGAGATGCACGGGACTTTGAACTTTTTGGTGTAATCGTAGAGCGCCTGGTTGGCGCGCACCAGCTGGGCGAGCTTGTACTCGCCGTCCGGGGTCTTTTCGCTCTGGACCGGGTCCGGCCAGCAGAAGTTGTC